>CAZBMS010000001.1:0-47817 GCA_964493125.1 uncultured Dehalococcoidia bacterium
GAAGGCTAGGAGGTAATGAAATAGCCCGAAAGGAAAAGGCTATGGAGGGACGTGTCCCACTTCACACGCTAAGGGCGGATATAGATTATGGTGTTGCAGAAGCGGCAACAACTATGGGTAGGATTGGAATAAAAGTATGGCTTTATAAAGGCGATATTCTTCCTCGGCAGCAAGAAGAAGTTGAAGAATTAGGGACCATTGAGGTTAATTTACAAGCTGGTGAAACTGAAGCTGAGGAGGCTTTGTTAGCTGCTGCTGAGAGTATTGATCAAGATGAGTCTCTTTCGTCCGGAGAGGAGTTAAGTGAGGATATAGAGGAGGGAGATGTTACAGCCTAAGAGAGTTAAGTATCGAAAAACACATCGTGGTCGGATGGCTGGGAAATCTCAGGCCGGCAGCGCGGTCCTTTTTGGTGAGTATGCTATTAAGGCGATGGAGCCGGCTTGGATAACAGCTAGGCAGATAGAGGCTGGAAGGCGTGCTATTACCAGATATCTTCGTAGGGGAGGCAACGTTTGGATACGAGTTTTCCCAGATAAGCCGATTACGAAAAAACCTGCGGAGACTCGTCAGGGTTCTGGGAAAGGGCCTGTGGATCAGTGGGTTGCTGTAGTTAAACCTGGCAGGATACTTTATGAAGTCGCTGGGGTTCCAGGAGATACTGCGCGAGAAGCGCTGCGCTTGGCTTCGCATAAATTGCCAATTAATGTTCGCATTATAAGTCAGCAGGAAATTTACTCGGCGCAAGGTACGGGAGACTAAGATTGCGTATTCATGAAATAAGGGCTTTGTCTCAGGAAGATTTAAAGAAGGAATTAGAAGAGTCCTACAAGGAAGCTATGAGCGTTCGGTTTCGGCTTTCGACAAGGCAACTCAGCGATACTTCTCAGCAGAAAAAGGTGCGAAGGAAGATAGCTAAGATTAAGACAGTTTTGAGGGAAAGGGAATTATTGGAGCAGATGAAATGAGAAGCGACAACCGTAAAAGGCGGGTTGGGAAGGTTGTAGGAGATAAAATGGATAAAACTGTTGTTGTGTCCGTAGAGTGGCGTCAACGACACCCACTTTATCGCAAGAACATAAAGCGCATTTCTAAGTTCCATGTCCACGATGAGCATAATGATGCTAAGTTGGGCGATACGGTACTTCTTATGGAGACCAGACCGATTTCTCGATTGAAGCGGTGGACGGTCGCAGAAATTCTTGACAGGCACGAAGTGCCAGAAGTGATGCCGCAAGAGATAGGAAAGGAAGTAGAGGAGGGTTTTGAAAAATCCAGTGTATCTAATGTAACAGAAGAAGTGGCCGAGCCGCCTGCAGCAGAAGAAGCAGCAGAGGAACCTGCAGCAGAAGAAGTAGCCGAGGAGCCTGCAGCAGAAGAAGCAGCAGAGGAACCTGCAGCAGAAGAAGTAGCCGAGGAACCTGCAGCAGAAGAAGTGGCCGAGGAACCTGCAGCAGAAGAAGTGGCCGAGGAACCTGCAGCAGAAGAAGTAGCCGAGGAACCTGCAGCAGAAGAGGCAGCCGAGGAACCTGCAGCAGAAGAAGTAGCCGAGGAACCTGCAGCAGAAGATAAGCCAGCAAAGGAATCATCTTGATACAAATTTATACAAGATTAAAGGTCGCAGATAATTCGGGAGCTAGAGTGCTAATGTGCATCAACGTGCCTGGTGGCACTGGAAAGCGGTATGCGAGAGTTGGAGATGTAATTGTGGCTACTGTTAAGGAAGCTACACCGAACACTGCTATAAAGTCAGGAGATGTGGTCAGGGCGGTGGTTGTGAGGACAGCGCAGCCGTATCGGAGGCCAGACGGGTCTTATATAAAGTTTGACGATAACGCTGCGGTGGTTTTAACAGACCAATCGCAACCTAGGGGTACTCGTATATTTGGACCTGTTGCGCGAGAGCTTCGTGATAAAGAATACATGCGTATAGTTTCGTTAGCACCAGAGGTTTTGTGATGAATGTCAGGAGAAATGACACGGTACAAGTTATATCCGGTAGGGACGCTGGAAAGCGAGGAGTAATTCAGCAGGTGAATATTGCTAAAGGCAGAGTCATGGTAGAGGGTATTAATATGGTTAAGAAAAATCAGCGGCCTGCTGGTGATGCTAGGCAAGCCGGGATAATTCAAATGGAGGCGCCCCTACCCGTTTCAAAAGTGCGACTTATTTGCCCAAATTGTGATAAGCCAACGAGGGTTGCTCATTCTTATCTCGATGATGGTCGAAAAGTGAGGGTTTGCAAGGCTTGTAAGGAGATAATTGATTCTTAGGAAGGATGATGAACCAAGAGAATTTGGAAAATCAAGAGTCTAACCAGACCGATTCGGTAAAATCTGAATCGAATAAGAAAAGCCAGAGTAAGCGACAACAATCAGTTAAGGCTGCTGGAAAAGTTTCAAATACTAAGCCGCCAAGCTTACTGCGTAAGTATAGGGAAGAACTTGCCCCACAGCTTATGAAGGAATTTGGGTACACAGTTCCTCTTCAGGTTCCGAGGCTTGAAAAAATAGTTATGAATGTGGGCCTTGGAGAGGCGTTAACTAACTCAAACGCTATAGATAATGTTACTCAGATGTTGACCGCAATATCTGGTCAGAAACCTGTTGTGACTAAGGCTAGGAAGTCAATTGCTGGATTTAAGATTAGAGATGGAATGCAAATAGGCGTTATGGTAACTCTCAGAGGACGAAGAATGTACGAGTTTGCTGAGAGATTAACAGGTGCAGCTTTGCCTAGAATTCGCGACTTCAGGGGGGTTCCTGCAAATAGCTTTGATGGTCAAGGAAATTACTCCTTTGGGATTAGAGAGCAGGTGATTTTTCCTGAAATAGACTATAACCGGATAGATAGAATACGTAGTTTTCAAGTTACTTTTGTAACCACTGCGCGAAAAGATCAGGAAGCATTCAGACTTCTGGAGCTTTTTGGGGTTCCTTTCGCAAAAGTGGGAGTTAATTGAGGTATATATGGCCAAGGCAGCAAAAATAGCGAAGTGGCGTAAGCCGCCAAAATACAAAGTGCAGTACCACAGTCGCTGTAATCTTTGTGGGAGGCCAAGGGCGTATATACGCCATTTTGGGTTATGTAGAATTTGTTTTAGGACGTATGCGCTTCGCGGCGAAATTCCTGGAATTCGAAAAGCTAGTTGGTAGGTGAAAAAGTGAGTCATTCCGATCCGATTGCAGATATGTTAACACGAATACGAAATGGTATAGCCGTCCAGCGGGACTGGGTTTCTGCGCCATCTTCTAAACAAAAGACGGCTATTGTAGAGCTCTTGAAAAATGAGGGCTTCATTAGTGATTATCAAGTCGCAGAGGAAGAAGGGTGGCAAGAATTACGAATCAAGCTTCAATACGATGATGTTAATAGGTCAATTATCAAAGGTCTTAAGCGCATTAGCAAACCGGGATTGCGGGTTTATTTAGGTAAAAAACAGTTGCCAAGATTCTTTGCTGGTCGTGGATTGTCGATAGTTTCCACTTCCAAAGGTTTAATGACTGGCCGTGAGGCCTGGAAGCAGGGGATTGGCGGAGAGATACTTTGTTACGTGTGGTAGGAATATGTCGAGAATAGGAAGACAACCGATAGATATACCGTCCGGAGTCCAGGTCAAGGTGGACAATTCTGAGGTCTTTGTAGAAGGCCCAAAGGGTTCCCTTTCGCGAGGAATTTTGGAAGGTATTGTAGTGGATGTCAGAGAATCTTCGGTAGTAGTTACTAGAGAATCTGATTCTAGAAATCACAGATCCTTACATGGGCTAACTCGTACTCTAATCTCGAATATGGTTTTAGGTGTATCAGAGGGGTATCAGAAAACACTGGATATAGTGGGTGTGGGATACAGGGCGCAACAATCCGGAGATGGTGTAACAGTCAATGTGGGGTACTCTCATCCAGTGGAGGTGAATCCTGTTGAGGGAATTACCTTAGAAGTTGAAGGCAATAATCGAATACATGTTAAGGGGATAGATAAGCAGCTAGTTGGTGAAATCGCTGCCCAAATTAAGAAAATAAGAAAACCCAACGTTTATACAGGTAAAGGTATTAGGTATCTAGATGAGCAAGTTAGGCTAAAACCTGGCAAGAGCGCAGCTAGGGCAAGGTAAAAGATATGGGACGCTATAGTACTAGAAGTAGTGGAAGAAAATTAAGGCATATAAGGGTCAGGAAGAAGGTTGTTGGTACGGCTGAACGACCACGCTTGACCGTATTTCGTAGCTCGAGGCAAGTATATGCGCAGCTTATAGATGATTCTTTAGGACATACGATGGCCTCAGCATCTAGTTTGCCTCTTAAAGAGGACTATAAAGAAGCCACCAAGACAAACACTGCTGCGGTCGTAGGTAAGAATATAGCAGAAGTCGCAGTAAAGCTGGGTGTATCCAGAATAGTTTTTGATAGAGGTGGCTATAAATATCACGGCAGAATTAAGGCACTTGCTGAAGCCGTCCGTGAGGGGGGGCTTGTATTCTAATGACAACACGTAATGACAGGAGGGGCCAAGGTTTCTTTGATGAAGCGCAATCGGGTCTCTCGGAAAGAGTAGTCAACATTCGGCGGGTGGCAAAAGTTGTTAAAGGTGGTCGTCATCTTACTTTTAGTGCATTGGTAGTGGTTGGTGATAATCAAGGTAGAGTTGGGTCTGGGTTGGGAAAAGCTGTGGCTATTCCGGACGCCGTAAGGAAAGGCGTTTCTATAGCTGAGAAGACTTTGATTACAGTTCCCTTGAAAGGGACTACTATTCCTCACCAAGTAGAGGCTAAATATGGTGCGGCTAAAGTTTTGGTAAAACCCGCGCCTCCCGGCACCGGGATAAAATCCGGGCCTTCGATGCGTGTAGTGTTGGATATGGTAGGAGCTAAGGACATAGTTGCCAAATCCCTTCGTAGTCAAAACCCGATTAATGTAGTTCGTGCCACAATTGAGGCTCTAAGCCAATTGGAAGAACTTTCTGCACAAGTGGAACCAGATATCCTGGACGATGCTAATGAATCACAGGCGCCCTTTGTACAGGAAGACCTAGAAGCTGAAGAAGAATTAAATGATGAGACTGAAGGCTAGGATGTTATGAGTGACTTGTTGATAACGTGGACTAAGAGCACCATAGGATACCCTGAAAAACAGCGCCGAGTTATAAAGGCACTTGGTTTGAGGAAGCTAAATCACACAGTTAAGCATTCAAATAGTCCAACTATTCGTGGGATGCTACATAAGGTGAGGCATCTCATAAAAGTTGAAGGCCTATAGGTTGGTAGGTGAGACATGAAACAACATGAATTAAGTGGCAATATAGGCTCTAGAACTCGACGTCGTCGTGTAGGCAGGGGTGATGGTAGCGGACGTGGTAATTACTCTGGGCGTGGGATGAAGGGGCAAAAATCACGTAGTGGCGGGAAGTTGCGCCGTGGTTTTGCCGGCGGCACGTTGCCAATGATGAAGGCATTGCCTATGTTAAGAGGTTTCACCAACATATTCCGAGTTGAATATCAGGAAGTTAACATTGGTCGATTAGGGTATTTTCCGGCTGGGACCACAGTCACCCCGGAGATTCTCAAGGAGTCTGGCATTATTAAGAGTATCAGAAAGCCAGTCAAAATACTGGGTAGAGGCGAGTTGGGTAATTCAATTAAGGTGATTGCTCATAAGTTTAGTAAGTCAGCGAAGTTGGGTATTGAGTCTGCAGGTGGATCGATAGAATCATTATGACTACTAGAGCTACATCTTCAAGGCAAACACCGTCTTCAAGACCTGCATTATTGCAGGCCATGATTGATGCATTTCGTGTGCCAGATTTAAGATTCAGGATTCTTTTTCTGTTAGGGATGTTGGTGGTTTTCCGATTCTTAGCCCATGTGCCTGTGACCAATATAGATAGAGATGCTTTGAGCGGTGCATTTGAGAGCAATCAACTTCTTGGATTCATAGATCTTTTCAGCGGAGGCGGTTTACGCAACCTTAGCATAATGGCTTTGGGCGTTTACCCATACATTACGTCGTCAATTGTGATGCAGTTAATGTCTCCAGTTATACCGCGTCTTCAGGCATTGGCTAAAGAAGGCGAAGCGGGTAGGCAGAAGATGAATCAAATAACCCATTACCTAATGGTTCCTATAGCGTTAGCCCAAGGGTACGGTCAGATCCATTTGATCAACCGTTTCGGAGGACTTGCGGGTTCGGACTATGTGGGGGGGCTTGATTTAACAGTAATGACAATGATCCTTTCTATGACTGCAGGTTCGGTATTTTTGGTTTGGCTTGGCGAACTTATAACTGAGAAAGGTATTGGAAATGGTGTTTCGATCATAATATTTGCAGGCATAGTGGCGCAATTTCCTCAAATGGTAGGCCAGGGATTCCTTGAGCGTAATAACCTTGGTGGGTTATTGTTGCTTGTTGCGATTGGTGTACTGATTGTTTATCTCATAGTGGTTTTTACTGAAGCTCAACGTCGAGTCCCAGTTCAGTATGGTAGAAGTGTGTTTCGCGGAGGAAGGATGTATAGACAATCAGGTGCGAGTTACGTTCCGTTGCGCGTCAACTCCGCTGGAATGATCCCGCTAATTTTTGCCTTTTCAATAATGATCCTTCCAGCTACTTTAGCCAGTTACATTGCCAGTCCAACTAGTACTACTACATTTGGGCAGATCGCCCGGTTTTTTGAAACTTCTTTAGCTCCTACCGGGCTGACTTATTGGGCGTTTGTATTTATCCTAGTGGTTTTGTTTACATTCTTTTACACGCTGGTCACATTTCAGCAGCAAAACTTGGCTGAGAACCTTCAAAAAAATGGTGGGTTCATACCTGGAATAAGGCCAGGACGATCTACCTCGGATTTTCTTAATCGTGTTGTAATACGCATCACATGGGGTGGAGCTATATTTCTTGGTGCGGTAGCCGTTATACCATATTTCGCGACCATGATAACTGATATTAGAGCGATACAATTAAGCAGTGCCAGTTTGCTAATTATGGTGGGTGTGGCACTGGACACGTTGCGCCAACTCGAGGCACAACTGCTCATGCGGAATTATGAAGGCTTTTTGAGTTAGGAGATGATTTGAGAATAGTAATGCTTGGACTAGCTGGAGCTGGAAAGGGTACTCAAGGTCAGTTATTGAAGGATGAACTAGGCTTGAGTTTCTTGTCATCTGGTGATCTTTTTAGAGATCATCAGAATGAGGGGACCGAACTTGGGCTGCTTGCTAGGAATTACATGAAAAATGGTCAGCTAGTTCCGGATGAAATAACGATCAAAATGATAATTGATGGTGTGAATAATGTTGGATCAGGAGGGTTTGTGCTTGATGGTTTTCCGAGAACGCTCTCACAAGCGGAAGCGTTGGATAGGGCCTTAATAAACAACCCCATAGATTGCGTTATTTATATGCGATTGAATGAGGATAAACTTCTTGCAAGATTAAGCGATAGGTTAGTTTGTAGATCCTGTGGCACTCCGTATAGTAAAAGGGCTATAGAGGATATCAAAGATTGTGGGAAATGTGAGGGGCAATTATACGAAAGGGAAGATGATAAACCAGAAATTGTAAAAAAGAGACTTCAGGTACAGCTTCCAGGTCTTCACCAGTTGATTAGCTATTACACTAGCCAAGGTAAGTTAGTTGAAGTCAATGGGGACCAATCGGTTGGGGATGTATTGCATGATGCCCTTTCAGCTGTATCAGAAATTGTAGTTGGAAATCTATCTAAATAAACATAGGCAATGAAAATAGAAATCGACAAACCAGAAAACATGTTTCTTGAAGACATTGTGTCAAACGTTAAAGGAATAACGCTGAAAAGTGATGCTGAACTTCATCAAATGCGCTTGGCGGCGCGGGTTGTATCTGCTGTTATCGAACTTTTACTCGAATCCATTAGGCCGGGTATTAAGGCTAAGGACCTTGATCGGATAGCAGATTCGGAGATAAAAAGACTAGGAGCTAAGCCCTCATTCAAAGGATATAGAGGATTCCCAGCTACTATTTGTGTATCATTTAACGAAGAAATAGTTCACGGTATCCCAGGTGAGAGGATCGTGTCCGATGGTGATGTGTTGAGTTTGGATGTTGGAGCTATAGTGGGCGGATATCATAGTGATAGCGCAGTGACTGTTGCGGTTGGTGAGGTGGATTCGGAGGTTTTGGATCTTATAGAGGCAACGCGTCTTAGCTTGGAAGAAGGCATATCTAAGGTGGTTCCTGGAAATCGAATTGGTGATGTGTCTTCGGCGATTCAGAATTTTGCAGAGGCTAGAGGTTACGGTGTAGTTCGTGAGTATGTGGGACATGGAATAGGTAGGGCTTTGCACGAAGAACCATCTGTACCTAATTTTGGTGATCCGGGAAAGGGTTTGTTATTAAGGCCAGGTATGGTGATTGCAGTAGAGCCCATGCTCAATATGGGGTCATGGCGAACTAGAGTATTGAAAGACGATTGGACAGTTGTTACTGAAGATGGAGGTATTTCCGCACATTTTGAACATACGATTGCTATAACCGAAAAGGGGGCTGAGGTATTAACTAGGCGTACTCATGAAATCGTTAGTTAATTAGCCTAAGTTTATTATGGCAAAGAAAGAAGTAGAAAAAATTGAGGTAGAAGGAGTGGTACTTGAGGCGTTACCAAACGCGGTGTTTAAGGTAGAGCTTGCGAATGGGCACCAAGTGTTAGCGCATATCTCTGGTAAAATGAGAATGCACTTTATTAGAGTGCTTACAGGCGACCGAGTTTTGGTGGAGTTGTCGCCTTATGATCTATCTCGGGGAAGGGTTACTTTCCGCTTTAGGTAGGGTGTGACGATAATGAAAGTTAGAGCTTCAGTAAAGAAAATTTGTGACAAGTGTAAGATAATTAGGCGAGAAAGCCGAGTAAGGGTCATATGTATTAATCGTAAACATAAGCAGAGACAAGGTTAAGTATGGTCTGCAGATATAATATTTAGTTTAGGTAAGGTTAAATATGGCACGTGTAGCAGGAGTAGACATTCCGGACGGGAAGAGAGTAGAAGTTGCTCTCAGGCGTATATATGGCATAGGTCCTAGGATAGCTCTTAGGGTTCTTGATAGCGCTAAAGTAACTGGGAATCCGAGAGTTAAGGATCTCCCAGAAGATGACTTAAATAGAATTAGGGAAGTTATAGATAAGGAAAATAAGGTGGAGGGGGATTTGCGCAGGGAAGTCAACATGAATATTCGCAGGCTTATGGATATTGGTAGCTATAGAGGCTTAAGGCATCGGCGCGGTTTGCCTGCGCATGGACAGCGTACCAAAACTAATGCAAGAACAAAGCGAGGAGGCCGGAGAACCGTTGCTGGCCGTCGCCAAGTAAGAAAGTAGTAGGAGAATCAAAAGATGGCGAGAGGAAAATCTAGACCACGTAGAAGAGAAAGGAAACATGTACCTAGGGGTAGAGCTTATATTCACTCTACCTTTAACAACACGTTGATTACTCTTACTGATTTGGACGGAAACGTGCTTTCGTGGGGCAGTTCTGGAACAGTTGGTTTTAAGGGCTCTAGGAAAGGCACTGCCTTTGCTGCTCAAAGGGCCGCTGAGACTGCCGCTCGTAAGGCTATGGATAACGGAGTACGCGAGGTAGAGGTTTTTATCAAAGGTCCTGGTGCTGGTAGAGAGGCGGCTATTCGTTCTATACAATCCGCAGGTATAAATGTATCGAGTATACGTGACGTTACCCCTATACCTCACAATGGCTGTAGGCCGCCGAGTAAAAGGAGAGTTTAATGGCTAGGTATACTGGTCCTGCTTGTCGACTTTGTAGGAGGGCAGGAGAAAAATTATTTTTAAAAGGTGAACGATGTCACGGCCCAAAGTGCGCTGTTGAACGTCGAAGGCGTCCCCCAGGAGGGGCAATGCCTAGGCGTAGAACGGCAAGTGATTGGGGAATTCAGCTTCGTGAGAAACAGAAGGCTCGCGTTACTTTTGGCTTGTTGGAACGCCAATTCCGGAATTATTTTGAGGTCGCGCAAAAAAACCCTGAAAATACAGGGGAGGCTTTACTTAGGTTGCTTGAGCAACGCCTTGACAACGTGGTGTACAGATTGGATTTCGCTGAATCTAGACAGCAAGCTCGTCAAATGGTTAGGCACGGACATTTTATGGTCGATGGGAAGAAGGTAAACATACCATCGTATCAATTGAAGCCAGAGCAGGTTGTGTCATGGAAACCAGCTAATACCGATAAGCCCTTTGTGAAAGATCTTGTCTCAGCCATGCCTAGAAAGGCTGTGCCTGGATGGCTAGCTTGTGACTCCAAGAATTTACAGGGGACGGTAGTTAGAAAGCCAGAAATTGACGAGATGGAGAGCGGAATCGAAACGAGATTGATAGTGGAGTTCTATTCGAAATAATGGCTATGATGATTAAACATGTGTACCAATTGGAGGTGCTGCGTTGCTGACCCCTGTTTCTGTGATTGAAATTCCTAGGCCTGAGATTAAGGTTGAGGAAATTACTGATGGATATGGCAAGTTTGTCATAGGGCCTCTTGAGCGAGGTTACGGCACCACTCTTGGAAATCCCTTGAGGAGAGTTCTATTAAGTTCTATCCCAGGCACGGCAATTACTTGGGTTAAGGTTGAGGGACTTCCTAAGTCAGAAAAAGTTAGTGGATCTGTTAAGCACGAGTATGAAACGTTGCCTCATGTTAAAGAGGGAGTTTCTGATCTCCTAATGAATTTTAAGGCTATAAGACTTCGTTCCCTTACGGATCGTCCTGGTAAGCTCAGGTTAGATGTTCAGGCAGAAGGAGAGGTGACTGCTGGCGATATACTTGCCTCCGCTGACTTTGAAATAGCTAACCCTGAGCTCCATATTGCTACCCTAGATTCTCCAGAGGCGAAGATGGTAGTAGAGTTCAATGTAGAGCAAGGTGTTGGGTATGTTCCCGCGGTACAGGGCGATGGCTTACCTATAGGCGTGTTGCCTGTGGATTCAATATACACTCCTGTTCGCCGCGTAAACTTTTCGGTAGACCTTACAAGAGTTGGGCATAGGACTGACTTTGAGCTACTTGTGATAGAGATATGGACTGATGAGACACTAGGCCCACTTGAAGCCCTTTCGAAAGCAGGAGAGCTATTGGTTGATCAGTTTTTCCTGTTTTCGAATATTCGCAAGGCCAGTGAGGCAGCGGGTGAAATAGCGTCGTTTTCTGCTGCAGTTCCGGCGGAAGTTTATAATATGCCAGTAGAAAAGCTCGATCTTTCATCTCGCACGCTGAATTGTCTGAAACGTGCCCACATAAATCGGGTTGGGGAGGTTTTAGAAAGAGAAAAATCAGACCTTCTCAAAATACGTAATTTTGGTCAAAAATCCCTAGATGAACTTTTCAACACGCTTGAGGAGAGAGGTTATCTTCCTAAGGAAGCGCCTGAGTCTCTAATTGACGGAGAACAGGAAGAAGCGCAGGCAAATTTGGATGAAACAGAGCATCAGGATGAGTTGGATCAAATCTCCTCAGAAAGCGAGGCTAATTAGTCGTGAGACACAAGATAGCAGGAAGAAAGCTGAATCGAAATGCTGCACAAAGGAAGCAGCTATATCGTGGCTTGATAAGAGATTTACTCCTTCATGAGAGAATCATGACCACTGAGGCGAAGGCTAAGGAAGTTCGTGGACTTGCAGAGCGGTTTATTACTTATGGCAAGAAAGGTTCGTTGCACCACCGCCGGCTAGCGTTGGCGGTCATTCCTGACAAAGATATTGTAGCTAAGGTTTTTGATGATCTTAGCCAAAGGTATGCTGAAAGGGCTGGGGGGTATACGAGAGTTCTTAAACTTGAGCCGCGTAAGGGTGATAGTGCTCCAATGGCACTACTGGAGTTGGTTTAGCTGTGAATGAGTTAAGCGAACACAAGGCAGCACTCGTTGTGGAGTATGATGGGACTCGCTATCACGGGTTCCAGGATCAGCCTGAATTGGGCACTGTACAATTTGAGATAGAGTCAGCTATACAGAGGCTAACCTCAGAGAAGGTAAGAGTTAGGGCTGCTGGTAGAACTGATAGCGGAGTTCATGCAAAGGGTCAAGTAGTTGCTTTTTCTACAGGCAATATGCTCCCTTCACCAAAACTAATAAGCGGCCTCAATCATTTCTTGCCAGAGGACATTGCAGTTAAAGAGGCTTATCATACGGATTCTGGGTTTGACCCACGTAGGCATGCGCTCAGCAGGCTTTATGAGTATGCAATCATTAATAGTCGATCACGTTCTCCGCTTAGGGAACGTTATGCGGTTAGAGTTCGAGAAAAGCTAGACGATTTTGCTATGAGAAAGGCTCTTAAATATCTTGAGGGTGTACACGATTTTGCAAATCTTAGTGGTCCAGTATTGCCAGGAATGAGTACAATTAGGAATATCTGGTCTACTAGTGTTCAACGGAAAGATGACACATTAAAGGTGCGAGTTGAAGCCAACGCGTTCCTTCCTAACCAGATGCGCAGAATCGCGGGGCTATTGGTTGCAGTTGGATCTAAGCGTGTCCCTGCAGAAGGTGCGCTAGAGACATTGCAGGGTACAATTGACCCCTGGAGTACTGGCGTAGCAAGGACTATGGCTCCCCAAGGTCTATGTCTTATGCAAGTAAACTACAAGGATTTTCCACCAGATGGCTACTAATCAACGCAGAACATATAGTCCGAGACACTCAGAAGTAGATAGCAGTTGGCAAATTGTTGACGCTGCTGGGAAGCCTCTTGGGAGGTTAGCGGCAGAAATAGCTAGGGTTTTACAAGGTAAACACAAAGCTATTTATACGCCCAGCATGCTAACAGGAGACTACGTTATTGTGTTGAATGCTTCGCAAGTTGCAACCACTGGTAAGAAGTTGGAACAGAAGATGTATTATCGCCATTCAGGATATCCAAGCGGGCTGAGAGCTACACCCCTTAAATCTCTGTTGAATAAGCATCCGGAAAGAGTTATTCAGGCGGCTGTTAAGGGAATGTTGCCTAAGAATTTGCTGGGTAAGCATATGCTTAGACGGCTCAAAATTTATTCTGGATCGGAGCATCCACATGCTGCTCAAGTTAACGCTAATAAGAACCTCAAAGAATCCACGAAGACTGGCAAAAATGTTAAGGATGTTGAGGTAAGCAAGACTAGTCGTAAAGATGAAGCAGTAACTCAAGAAGAAGCGTCATCCTTAAGTAAATCTCGAAATGTCACATCTGGGACAAGAAAGCGGAGGAGTGAATGACTCAGCAAAGATACTATCATGGATTGGGCAAGCGTAAGACTGCCATTGCACAGGTCAGACTTTTCTTGGAGCCGGGCGGAGTTTTTGTAAATGGAAAACCTATAGACGAAGCGATGCCTTGGAAGCCATGGCAGGAGATGGCTCTAAAACCTTTAGAAGTTACTGGGAGTGTTGGTAAATACAGTATTAAAACAAAGGTGGAAGGCGGCGGATCAAGCAGCCGCGCGTGGGCTGTTGGACATGGAGTTGCAAGAGCACTTGTATCTTTGGATGAAGGATTCAGGAAAGAATTACGTCGACACGGATTACTAACTCGGGATTCGAGAATAAAGGAAAGCAAGAAGTATGGGCTGAAGCGAGCTAGGAAGGCCCAGCAAT
Organism: uncultured Dehalococcoidia bacterium; assembly: GCA_964493125.1. Lineage (GTDB taxonomy): Bacteria > Chloroflexota > Dehalococcoidia > Lucifugimonadales > QGNO01 > QGNO01. The sequence goes on from CAZBMS010000001.1 coordinate 13,599, forward strand.
ACAGCAAGCGCTAAACCCAGTTATAGCATCGCCCTCGAATTAGAGGGCCTTCACATTGAGATTTGTGTTAGACGCCTGCTAATAGGCGCCCCTCTTCCAGCAGCAGTGAAACATGGTTTTCTTTTCTGGACTCTGCATAGATTCTTAACAAGGGTTCAGTGCCTGAAAAACGGATTAGAAGCCAGCTACCGTCTTCTAGTGTGTAGCGAACTCCGTCATTATCGTCACGATTTAAGACATTCAATCCGATTAGCGACCCTAGTATTTTTGAATGTACGCGACTTTCAACTTTCTTACGGTCTTCCCCAGAAAACTGAACGTCAAGACGGTCGTAGTAGTGGTCGCCAACTTTGCTGAATAAATACTCCAATAGTTCCGAGGGTCGCTTGCCAGTTTTTATGACCATGTCTATAAGGAATAAGCCACTTAGAATTCCGTCACGTTCTGGTATGTGACCTCTAAATGCGAACCCGCCACTTTCTTCCCCGGCTGCTAAGGCATTTTCCTTTATCATTAATGGCCCCAATGATTTGAATCCAACAGGAGCTTCATATACTGGTACGTTGAAAAGCTCGCCTAATCTGTAAATCATACTAGTCATAGTTATTGATTTTACTAATGGCCCGGTTTGCTTTCTTTGTTCTAGTAGATACATAACTAACAGCGAGAAAGTCTGGAGTGTATTGATGAACCTACCTTTTTCATCTATCAATCCAACCCGATCAGCGTCACCGTCCAGGGCTATGCCTATATCGGCTCCACTCGATTGGACGCATTCTGCAAGAGGAGTTAAATTATGTTTGACTGGCTCCGGCTGGATCATTCCTGGAAATGCGGGATTGGGGGTCGCTCTGATCTCGCTTATGGTCGTTTTCCCTCCTTCTAAGAGCTGCGTGAGATAACCTCCTCCCGCACCATGCATTGCGTCTACCACAACCTTCAACCCACTATTTCTAATAGTGGTCAAGTTTACGAGCTTGGCAAGGTGATTAATGTAAGGGGTGGTAGGGTCTATATCTTGCAATAGATTTTGCTGACGTGCTTCGTCCAGGGAAAGCATTTCTATAGAACCTTTTGAGGCTTTGTTGATCTCTGTTTCTAAGTCTTCCACTACTTCCGCTGATGCACTGCCTGCGTATTCTGGTTTGTATTTGAATCCATTCCAATTTGGCGGGTTATGGCTAGCGGTAATTACTACGCCTCCTCCAGCAGACCGATCCATTATGTTGTAACTTACTGCAGGAGTTGGTGCGGTTGTAGAACAGAGGTAGGTGGGCACTTGAAGAGCGGTTGTGACCCTTGCTACCTCGGAAGCGAAATCTTTAGATCCAAAACGGGTATCATATCCTACTACTAGGCCGCGTTGATCTAACCCCCTCTTTTTTAAATACAGTGCAGTGCCAGCTGCGCAGGCTCTCACATTCTCTGCGGTGTAATCCCAGCCGATTAGTGCGCGCCAACCGTCTGTACCGAATCGGATGGTCATATGGAGGTCTCCTTTAACTTATTCCAGCTTCAGCCTTAAGCAATTCAGCTTTGTCAGTTTGCTCCCATGGGAGGTCCAAGTCGTTACGTCCAAAGTGTCCGTAGGCTGCCGTTTGCTTGTATATAGGTCGGCGTAAGTCTAGCTTGTTGATTATGGCGTCAGGTCGTAGATCAAAGTGTTTATTGATTAGATCAAGAATTATCTCGTCAGAGACTTTACCAGTATCGAAAGTTTCTATACTAACTGATATAGGGCTAGCTACACCTATGGCGTAGGAGATCTGTACTTCAACTCTTTCAGCTAATTGTGCTGCTACAACGTTTTTTGCTACCCACCGAGCGGCATAAGCAGCAGACCTGTCCACTTTTGTAGGGTCCTTTCCTGAAAAAGCCCCTCCGCCGTGCCTAGCAGCTCCTCCATAAGTATCCACTAGAATCTTGCGGCCAGTTAGCCCAGTATCAGCATGTGGCCCTCCGATAACGAATCGACCGGATGGGTTAATGAAAAACTTCGTTTCCTTGTCGATAAGATTGGAGGGTATAACTTTTTCAATTACGGCTTTATGCAAATCAGCAGTCAATTCGCTGATGGTGACTTCGGGTGAATGTTGTGTGCTAAGCACCACAGTATGAACCCGCTTAGGCTTACCATATGCGTACTCTATAGTTACTTGGGATTTCCCGTCTGGTCGCAAGTATCCTAATTGCCCAGTTTTACGAACTATTGAAAGTTGCTGGGCCAGTTTGTGAGCGAGCGATATTGGTAATGGCATAAGTTCTGGAGTTTCGTCACAGGCAAATCCCACCATCATTCCTTGATCCCCAGCCCCGGTTGTTTCTTCTTCTTGACTGTTCGATTCCCCACGTGTCTCTAGTGAATTGGTAACGGCTACTGATATGTCAGGTGATTGTTCTTGTACAGATACCATTACACCGCATGTCTTGGAGTCGATACCGAAATCTGCGTTGATATATCCGACCTCTTGTAAGGTGTTCCTTGCTATCTGAGCAATATCTACATAGCTTGTAGTAGTTATTTCTCCCATAACTACTACAAGCCCAGTTGTGGTAGTTACCTCGCAGGCTACCCTGGCTAGTGGATCTTGACTCAGGATAACATCTAATATGCCATCTGAAATTTGATCGCAAAGCTTGTCTGGGTGTCCTTCAGTTACCGATTCAGAGGTGAATAAGTAAGAAGATGATTCTAGAAAACTTGGTGCCAATTAATGTTCCTCCTTTAGATAAGTGCCGTGGACGAGTTTAGGTTCCTGTATCCCAGCTAGATATATATTTCTCTTGCTCAGGAGTAAGAGTGTCTATTTCTATACCTAAGGAGGCCAGTTTCAACCTTCCTACTTCTCGATCGATTTCTTGCGGGACGGGGTACACATTTGGTGCCAAACTCTCGCTTTGATCGTTGAGAAATTCAACTGTGAGTGCTTGGTTAGCAAAACTCATATCCATTACGGCTGAAGGATGTCCCTCTGCGGCTGCTAGATTAATCAGTCGACCCTCGCCTAGAAGGAACAATTTACGCCCGTCCTCAAGGGAGAACTCCTCCACAGAGTCACGAACTGTGCGTTGTGATTCTGACATTTCACTTAGAGCATGTATGTTAATTTCTACATTGAAGTGGCCACTATTGGCTAGTAGGGCGCCATCCTTCATTATTTCCAAATGTTCTTTGTCTATAGCATTCATGCCGCCTGTAACGGTTATGAATACATCGCCTGTCTTCGCTGCTTCTAGCATAGGCATTACTTGAAAACCGTCCATTACTGCTTCGAGAGCACGTACGGGATCGATTTCGGTAACAATAACGTGACTACCTAAGCCTCGTGCCCGGTTCGCTACGCCACGTCCGCACCAACCGTACCCTATGACCACAACCTTGCGTCCAGCCCAAAGGAGGTTAGTAGCTCTTGTTATCCCATCTAATGTGCTTTGGCCTGTCCCATACCTGTTGTCAAACAGGTGTTTAGTATCCGCGTCATTAACCACGATTATTGGATAAAGCAACTTAGAGTCTCTCGCGAGAGCACTGAGGCGTGTTACGCCTGTAGTTGTTTCTTCCGTTCCACCCTTAATATTATTTAGCAAATCTTGTCGTTCGGTATGTACTATGGCTACGAGATCAGCCCCATCATCTAGCGTTATATGAGGAGCATGTTCTAGAGCTGAGTGAATGTGTTTGTAGTATGTTTCATTGTCCGCACCTTTGATTGAGTAGGTTGGAATTTCATATCGGGTTACCAGGGCTGCAGCAACATCGTCCTGAGTGCTAAGGGGATTGCTTGCACATAGGGCTACTTGAGCTCCTCCGTCTCGTAACGTTAAAACTAGGTTTGCTGTTTCTGAAGTTACGTGTAAGCACGCCGATATGCGTAGGCCGTCTAAAGGTCGTTCTTTAGCAAATCGTTTCCTGATGAGATCTAGAACTGGCATGTCTCTTGCTGCCCACTCTATTCTAGACACTCCTTGGTCAGCGAGGTTTAAATCTTTGACATCTCCTGGGGTTCTTTTCGTTTTCAACTTTCCTCCGTTTATTCTATGTTTTGCTGAGTTGTTTTTGAGAAGGTACTTTAATATCTACATTGGTATCAAATTTCGTCATTGCTCGGAAGTTTTCGTACCGTTCTTGGATGTCTTTATTGGTTAAAGAATCAAGCCGATCAACCCCGAAAGTTTCTACAGTGAAGGATGCTAAAACAGACCCAATTACCATCGCTTGACGCAGGTTTTTCTTAGAAAGTGTTCCGGTAGCTGATAGGTATCCGAGGAATCCTCCAGCAAATGTGTCACCAGCTCCGGTTGGGTCAACCACTTCGTCAATTGGATATGCTGGAATAACGAAAGTGTCACTGGATGTGAATCCTATAAGGCCAGCACCACCCCTTTTGATTACCAATATGGACGGTCCTTTTTTCAGAATTAGTCTTGCGGCTTTTACTAAGTTGGGTTCTTTTGCGAGTAACTTAACTTCTGATTCATTGATAAGTAGTGCATCAAGTAATTCTATAACTTCGTTAAGAGGATCTGGTTTGCTTTCAATCCAATAATTCATTGTGTCACCTACCACGAGTTTAGGTCGATGGTTCATCTGGTGTAATACGTCCTTTTGAAGGTCTGGATCTATATTGCCCAAAAAAAGGTATTCACTATTTTTCTCTTCTGATCCCAGTAGAGGCTTGAAGTCAGAAAAAACGTTTAGTTTAGTGTCGATGGTTAGAGTTTCTGAAAAGTCGTTTCTATATTCGCCTATCCACTGGAAAGTTTCACCATGGGCTTTTTCTAGAGACGCTGTCCCTATTCCATGGGATTGGAAGATAGATTCATCTCTAAAATCATTACCTACTATTGCCACCAGATTCACGGCCGAAAAATAGCTAGCGGCAACTGAAGAATAAGTCGCTGACCCGCCGAGTGTGTTGGGCCGGCTTCCGTAGGGCGTTTTTATCGAATCGTAGGCTACTGAGCCAACAATTAAGATAGATTCATTAGGCATCTTCGATCTTTTTGACTGTACGCTTGGCACGCTTTGGTTTTTCTTCTTCGGTTGAACCTGTTGACGTGGTCCTATTACGCTTTGGTTTTTCTTTCTCAGATGACCTCGCCTGTTCCACCTTTTTCGATTTACTTGCACTACTTTTGTCGGGAGATTCGTTGGTGACCGTAGATGGACTAGATAATTTAATCTCTTCAGATTCGGGCACCAGGTTTAATGGTGCTTCAAGTTCTACTTTCTGAGTATTCCTTGTTCTCTTAGGAGACTTTTTTACTAATGGGTCTTGTAACGAAGCTTCTTTTATCCTTGACGCTACACTTATAGTACGGCGTGTTTGAGTTACAGGATCGTCCAAAACCGATCCTCTCTGTAGGGCTTCGAATCTTTTCTTGTTTTGACGCTGCTTAAGGCGAGCTACTCGCTTACGTTTGTTCATATCAACCTTCTAAATAATGTATTGGTTTTCTAACTATCGGTTTCGTATGTTGTTGGGTACCCTTGGTCTATCCAAGCTCCCGTTCCATCTTCTATGTTAAATAATATGCTAGAGTCTCGACCCATAGCTGCCGCCATTTCACAGGCTAGGGCACTTCGGACTCCTGCGGCACATATGAATAGCAGATTGCTGTCGTTAGGAAGAGTATCTACCTGGGATATTATATCTTCTACGGGTATATGAATGGCACCTGTTACGTGGCCAGCGTTCCATTCGTCAAGTTGTCTCACGTCCACTACAGTGGAATCTCCCTGTTCGTATAATTTGTAAGCTTCTTCTAAAGAAATCCTTTGAAATGGTTCACTTTGTTCTGACATATAGATTTTCCCTCGTTTGATTATTAACTTTGTTGAAATATTCCCCAGGTAATATTTCTTTGGGATCTCACTGATTTATCATGGTGCCGACCTTTGAGAACTTCTCAAGTTCACTATCAAAAGGAGGCTCTATCGTTCCTTTCTCAGTAACGATTCCGGTAACGTATTTGCTTGGTGTGATATCAACAGAAGGGTTGTGTATGGCTATTCCTTTTGGTGTAACTAGGGGCTTGCTGAATTGGAGTACCTCCGTTGAATCTCGTTCTTCCAGTCCGATTGAATCCCATGTTTTCTCAGGCTGGTCTATGTTCGAAGTTGGGGACATCACATAAAAGGGAATTTCGTTGGCGTGTGCGATAACTGCGAGAGGATAGGTGCCTATAGTTCCAACTATATCCCCTTTAGAGGATATTCTGTCACCTCCCACTACGACACAATCAACCTTCCCCGAGGCCATATATTTCCCTGCAGCGGAGTCAACTATTAGTGTGCTTGGTATTCCGAGCTGTACCAGCTCCCACATTGTGAGTCGAGAACCCTCCAGCATTGGCCTTGTTTCAGATACAATAACATTTAAATTCTTGCTACGGGTATATGCTGCCCGTATGGCTCCCAAGGCTGTGCCAAATCCAGTAGTTGCTAATGCCCCGCTATTAGAGAAGGTTAGTACAGTCCCGTCTTTGGGCAATAGATAAGAGCCGATTTCCCCAATAAGCTGATTTGCTGCCAAGTCTTCTTTATGTATTGTTATAGCTTCTTCTTCCATAAGGCTTCGTACTGAAGAAATGGCTTTGGCGGAGTATCCTGCCAGAAGAACCCTAGAGATGGCTTTTTCAAGACTTAGGTTGGTTGGGTTAGCATTTGCCAGTTCTTTTCCAGCGTCTCCCAAGTAGTTAAACATTCTTTGCAAATCGAGAGTGTTAATGGATTTCGATGCCAGCACCAATGCATATGATCCTGCTACGGCCACTAAAGAAGAGCCCCTTATCTGCATGTTGTATAAGGCCGAAATGACTTCCGTGTGCGTGTGTGCTGTGACTACAGACTGCTCTTGCGGAAGCATTAGCTGGTCAAGCACTCGTAAGGAATCTCCAGTCCATTCTAGGGGTACTATTTCGGGCATACATTTTCTCCAGTACACAAAAAAACTTCTCGATGAGTCGAGAAGTAATTTACTCTTCGCTCCCATCTTCCAAGCTGTCAAGCTTGCCGGAGTTGGCACCGTAACGCTTTTTCACCTAAACGACCGGTTGCCGGGCTTCACAGGGCCGGTTCCCTCTGCCACTCTTGATAAGAGAATGTACCTATGGAATTGTGCGAAATATTACTATGCTAGGCACTAAGTGTCAAGGTAGAAGGCTGTTATGATGACGACCGCCTTTGATGTTTTAGACAAGGTGATTGACAGTATTATGATCGTTTGGAAACTTTGCCAAATTCGTTAATATAGTGAGTACCCAGGGTCTTCGCGTTGTTTTTATCTATAACTTCTCTTAACGCTAACTTGGAGATTCTTGGATCTAGCCGTAGTACAGTACCGATTGCTACATAAAGAATATCTACTGCCTCATTAGCGATCCGCTCCTCACTTTCATTTAGAATCGAGTAATTTAGTTCGTCTACCTCTTCGACTTGAATAGGTATACGGCTAAGTAGTTCTTCTCGTGTCGTTTTACCAGTGATTCCAAAACGTTCATGAAATGACTGAACCGACTCAGAAAGTTTAGAGATTAGACTTTGTATTTCAGAGATTTGCATAGTGACCTCTAGCTATTATGGGAGTTCTAGGTTTACAGTGATTAAAGGGGCAACGAATATTAACAAGCAATGGCTGACGCATATAGTTTAGCGGCCCATAGCGTATCCCTCTCTGCGGGCATCTGCTGCTCCTACGATAATACCCTTGTCTCTGTCAATTTGAATTGCACATACGTTCCCTACGCGACCTGTCCATTCTTCCCAGACGTCGATTTTATGTCCACGGGTTCTTAGATTTTCAATTACGTCTGCCTCGATACGTGCTTCGGCTGCAGCTTGCCCAGGATAATATGAATGGGGCCAAAATGAACTAGGAAAACTAAAAGTTGCGATACGAGGTGCCTCTATTGCCTCTTGTGGGTTCATTCCAAACTCGACCATATTAATTAGTGATTGCACCATAGACTGACACTGTGTGTCTCCTCCAGGAGTTCCGTAGGCCATCCAGAACTGTCCATTCTTAAACGCCATCGCTGGATTAGGGGTTAACCTAGGACGTTTCCCGGGCTCTAGGGCGCTGGGATGTTTAGGATCTAACCAGCTTTGCGAGCCTCTAGCCGATGCGATCATTCCTAGGCCAGGAATTATAGGAGCTCCATAGATGCCATCGCTCGGCGTAACAGAGAAAGCGTTACCCCAACGGTCTACTGTGCATGCGTAGCTGGTATCAGGTTGAATAGGTCCGTCTCTTGGCCCAGGAGTTTGCGGAATTGCTCTTGAGTTATCTCCTTGATATGGCCAAGGATCTCCTGCTAGGGGCATTTCTGGGACAGCGTTCATCATGTTTATTGATTGGTATCTCATGGCGGCGTAGTCCTTGGATATAAGGCCCTCAATTGGTACGTCAACAAAGTCAGGATCGCCGTAGAATGCTTCCCTGTCAGCAAATGATAGCTTTAGCGCTTCGATTATTGCATGCAGGTAATCCGCACTATTGTGCCCCATCGATTTTAGGTCAAAGGACTCAAGTATTTGTAGTGTTTGGATATTGACAGGCCCTTGAGACCATGGGCCACAAGTCATAATCTCAGTGTCTCGAAAGTGGCCTTTAGTTGGAGTCTCGATCAGGACCCTATAGGCCTCCATGTCAGCCATGTTGAGCAAGCCCCCCTCCGACTGTATGAAATCGGTGATTTCCTTGGCGATGTCCCCTTTGTAGAAAAAGTCCATAGTTGCTTCAAGCGCTGCTTCTCGTCCTTCTTTTGCCTTGGACCTTTCGATTGCAATCAGCCTTAAGAAAGTTTTAGCAAGGTCCTTTTGAAATATGACCTGGCCGATTTCTGGCACTGTGCCATTGGGCATGAAGATGCTATTCGTAGATGGCCAAGTGTGAATGTTGCCTTCTGTACCCTGAGTTCCGCTGCCAGTCCGCAATTCGAAAGCCGTAGTTTGCGCAGTTCCAATTTCCAAAGTCTCTTTCAATGAGATTGAAGTTGGGAATCCAGTTTCGGCAAGTTCCAGCGCTGGCGTGACAATTTTTTCAAAGGACATAGTTCCGAATCTCATCAAAGCAGTGAGGTATGCACGGGGGGCACCTGGGGTGATGCATTGCAGGACACCCGATCGTATCTCCCCTCCAGAATGTGTTTTGAAGTGTTCGATGTTTGCGCCGCTAGGCCAACGACCTAGACCATCAATGCTGACGGTTTCCTCTTTGTCTGCCCTATGGATGATCATAGGGGCGACTCCTCCGAAACTTACCCAGTGCGGTAGTACTGTCCCTAGTACTATGCCGGCTGCGACTCCTGCATCAATGGCGTTCCCACCTTGTTCTAATATTCGATAACCAGCGGCCGTAGCTAGCCAGTGCCCAGTGGACACCATATGAGATGTCCCCGTAATTGCGGGTCTGTAAGAAGTTAGTCCAGAGGGCAATTTACGCCTCCAACAAGCAATTTTGGCTGATGGTAGGCTTCTAGGAGGTCAGTGTCAAGTGAATTATTATTCCTCGACTTTCACATTGAAGTTAAAAGAATGACCGTCTAACTTAGCTTGGATGGTCGTATTTTTTGAAGAATGAGTGGACTCAGCTGATAGACCAGTTTCGACCAGATATCGTTCGTCGTCGAGGGATACGGTGAAAAGTTGCTTTGAAAAGAAAATGGGCGTTGACTCAGCGACTCTCTTGATGAGATCTTCCTCTTCCACTAATTTTTTCAAGCCGCTTCTTACGTTGGTTTTGTTGAAGTGAATAGTGTCTCCAGGTGCCGCTTGTGCAAGATCTCCCATGTCGGCACTAATGACAGTTCCTATTTTTGTGTATCCCCCAGTAGTACCTCTATCGGACATAAGAATGATCGGAAGCCCATCACCGGTTATTTGGATGGCTCCAAATGGAATCCCATCTGAGATAATGTCTGCACCTTGTTTATGTTGAATTTTAGGACCTGATAATCTATAGCCTATTCGATCGGATTGAGCGGTAACCTCGTATTCGGATTTAAACAGTGTCTTAATGCCATTTTCTGTAAAGGCGTGATCTTGGGGACCCAATATCACGCCTACTTTGTGGGAGTGTTCGTATTTTGGCAGGGAAGATTTTGGGAAGAAATGCCCTTCTATTCGATCGGTTGTTGGAGAACTTGAAAGCACGTCACCAGTTGAGAGTTGCCGCCCCTGAAATCCACCGATCCTTGCCTTCGTATATGTTGACCGACTCCCCAAGACAGGCTCCACATTTATTCCACCAGCGGCTGCTAGGTAAGCTCTCGCACCATTCTTGATGCCACCAAAAGTTAAGATAGAGCCTTCTTCCGCAATAGTTGCCACCCACATTGGGATTGATTCACCATCCAATTTAGGGTCGAGGTCGCCACCTGTAATAGCTATAACAGTATCACCTAAGAATTTTAGTTCTGGTCCTACCAGGGTTATTTCCAAGCCTGCTTTCGATTGTTCATTGCCTACCAAAAGGTTAGCGATCCTTAGTGAGAATGTATCCATTGCTCCTGATACAGGAACCCCGTAACGTTGATATCCGTATCGTCCTAGATCTTGAATAGTTGTGAAAATCCCACCAGTAACTACTTCTATGATCTCATTCATTGTTTTTCTCGTTCAAATTTGCTATTTTTTCGTACTCTTCGGAAGAGATTGGAGTAAATCTAATGTAGTCTCCTGGCTCAACCAATACGGGTGGATTTTTCGCGGGATCAAATAGGTTGAAGGGAGTTCGTCCTATAAGCTGCCAGCCTCCAGGGCTTTTTATAGGATAGATACCAGTTTGTTTTTCAGCTATCCCGACCGATCCCGCAGGGATCTCAGTTCTGGGTGTTTGCAATCTGGGCGTTACTATCTTGTCTGACATTCCTCCCAAATATGGAAAGCCAGGAGTGAAACCCATTGCGTAAACCAGGTAATCGTTACCTGAGTGAATGTCGATTACTTCTAATTCTGTAAGCCCGTTAAATTGAGCTACATAACTCAATTCGGGTCCATATTCGCCACCATAAACAGTGGGTATTTCTATGGTCTTAGGGGAACCTATAGTAGATTCGTTTATGGTGTTTTCTAAGTTCTTTATATCCATTTCCAAATCATCTAATGATGAGATTAGAGGGTCGTAATTAATTAGGATCGAACAGTAAGTTGGTACTATGTCCAAAATCGCTGGAAGTTGTTGTTTTTCCAAAGTAACGGCTAAGTTTCGAACCGCTAAGTTAATTTCAGGGGATATAGAGTCTCCAACTTTAATGGTAAGTGCCCTATCTCCAGCGGGAACGATAGTCAGGTGAGACATTGATTATATTATCTCACTTAGGCTAGTTATATTAACGTCCGAAGACTCTAGGCCGGATCTGACGGCTTTTGCCATTTCTACGGCTCCTGGAGTATCACCGTGAAGGCAAAGAGTGTCGGCTTTTATACTTACATATTCACCTGTTATGGCTTTTACTTTTCCTTCTGTAACCATCTGTACGCTACGTTCAACTACCTCTTGCAAGTCGTGTATTATAGAGCCTCGCTGTGTCCTAGGAACCAAGGTTCCGTCTGCGTTTAATGCTCTGTCGGCGAATGCCTCTTCAGCCACTTTGAGACCCATTTCCCGCGCTAGATTTGCCCATATACTACCTGCCAATACAATTATGATCATGCCTGGGTCGGTTTCCAGTACGGCTTCATTTATCGCTTTCGCTAAATCGGTGTTATTGACAGCCATATTGTACATTGCCCCGTGTGGCTTAACATGCTGTAATCGGTGACTTTTTGTGAACGCCTGTAACGCACCTATTTGGTAAGCAACATCGTTACGTGCTTCTGTCGGTGTTACCGACATATTACGCCGCCCAAATCCTTGTAAATCTGGGAATGCGGGATGTGCACCGATAGCTACTCCATGTTTTTCAGCAAGCTCTACCGTGTATTGCATTGATTGTGGGTCTCCAGCATGAAAACCACATGCGACGTTTGCGGATGTGATGTATTTGATGACCTCTTCGTCACATCCTAGCTTGTATTGTCCAAAGCTTTCTCCCATGTCGCAATTGAAATCAACTACTAATGTCATCACTCCTCCGTAATCGTGGTTCGTGTAGGAATCTAATTCAAATCACTGTATCGTAATACCATCAGCTAGTTATATACTATTAGCATAGCATTTTTTCGCTGGTTGTTAAGGTTGTATTAGGAGACAGGTTCACTCTGATGAAAATTGAGGCAGTTGAACAAGCTGTAGAATTAACCTTACTAGGTCTTTCCACGGCCTTTGTCGCAGTAATTGGTTTGATGGTGCTTATATTCGCCTTCGGGCGATTACTTCAATCAAAATGGTTTAAGGTAATAACCTTGAATTTAATGCGTAACCGAGCTGAGGAAAAGGGAATGGCGGCCGCATTGGGTGTTGGGCTAATGCTCGCTCAAGATACACATGAGGCGCGAGATAACAGCCAATAGGAATTGATTTGCCAGATCTTACTCAATACTTAAGTCAGACAGGTTTCTTTAACTTATCTTTAGGGAACTTGTTGTTAATATCGGTTGGCTTAGTTTTTATATATTTGGCCATAGCTAAGAAAACAGAGCCATATGAATTATTGCCTATTGGTTTTGGAATAATACTTGCGAACCTTCCACTAAACACCTTGACTCAAATAGCAGAAGGGGATCCTCTGGCTCAATCGGCGCTTCAGGATTCAGGTATTCTGGGTCTCACTTTCCACTTTGCGCTCTCTTTTTGGAATGTACTCCCTCCATTGATCTTTTTGGGTCTCGGTGCACTGACAGATTTCACACCGATTATTGCCAGGCCCAAGACATTGCTTCTGGGAGCTGCTGCTCAGATCGGGATTTTCGTAGCATTTTGGGGGGCTCTATTCATTAGTGTGGTCTCAGTACTCGGAGTCAAATTCTCGATAGAAGAAGCTGCTGCGATAAGTATTATTGGAGGAGCTGATGGGCCAACTACAATATTTCTTTCGGCTATACTGGCGCCTGATTTATTAGGTAGGACGGCTGTAGTGGCTTATTCTTACATGGCTGGATTGGTGTTCATACAACCGCCATTAATGAGGCTACTCACAACCAGAAAAGAAAGACAGATTGTAATGTCTCCACCCAGAGAAGTGTCTAGGGTTGAAAAGTTAACCTTTCCGATAGTTGGAATGATAATCATTATACTTTTAGTCCCTAATGCTGCTCCATTAATTGGAATGTTTATGCTTGGCAATATAATGGCTGTTAGTGGTGTAGTACCTAGACTTAGTAGTGCGGCATCCAACGAAGTCATAAATGTAGTTACTATATTTCTTATGGTGACGGTTGGATCTCAGCTTTCTGCAGACAGAGTGCTTCATCTTGAAACACTCGCAATACTAGCGCTCGGACTTATTGCCCTAGCGTTTGGTACCACTGGAGGTATAGTTCTAGCGAAGCTAATAAATTTGGTCTCTAAAGAAAAGATAAACCCATTAATAGGTGCGGCTGGTGTATCGGCCGTTCCTATGGCCGCTAGGATTGCTCATGCAGAAGGGCAGAAGGAAAACCCAGATAATTTCCTTTTACCTCATGCAATGGGGCCTAATGTTGCTGGAGTGATCGGTTCAGCTGTTGTGGCGGGAGTTTTCATCTCGCTGTTGGGTTAATAATGACTAAACGGGTTAGGGTAAAGATTGGCGATCAGTGGCATCAAGTAGAGTTAATCGGAACTTTGATCAACCCTATTAAGGTTTTAGTTGATGGCGAACCTGTAGAAGTTCTTGTAGAAGGCTTTGATCAAAACGAAATTCCAGATTCAAGTCTTGAAGTAACTGAATCCGAAAAAATAACTGACGTTCGATCTCCTATGCCTGGAATAATAGTCTCCGTTGACGTTGCAATAGGGCAGGAAATAAACCAAGGTGAAATCTTGTGTGTTCTTGAGGCTATAAAGCTACAGCAGGCGATAAGATCTCCAGTTGGGGGAATAGTCAAGGCTATACACGTTGCCGCCAACCAGGAAGTATCCGTTGGAAGCTTATTGATAGATCTGGTCTAGACTTCAGGTTTTTGGGTCTTCGCATGTTTCATAGCGGTATATATTCCGGTAAGGATAAAGAGTCCTCCTATAATAGTAGCTAGACTAGGAGTCTCTGATAGGAATATCGCAGCTGCGCCTGTTGCAAGGACGGGCTCTGCCATTACAGCAATTGCCACAGTAGTCGCCGTCACGTGCGCTAGCGACCAATTTAAAAGGGAGTGTCCTATAGCTTGGGGTACTAACCCCAAGATTAATATCCATAAGTATGTTTCCGAAGAGTAGCCCGTAAAAGACACACCCATAATTAGAGCTATGGCAAATAGAATAAAAGTAGCGGTTGTATATACTAGAGAGTTGTATGTCAATACAGGCAGGTGGCTCCTCAATCTCCGTCCTGCCAACATATAGCCAGCAACTGATAGTGCACCAAGAAACGCAAGGAGATCACCTTTTAACTCTGTGCCATTACCCGAATCTCCGATGGCAATTACGACTCCACCCACAATTCCAACACATATTCCAATTACAGTATATTTGTGAATTGGTTCTTTGAATAAACTTCTAGATGCGATCGAAAGTATGAATGGGCTTGTTGTAACTAACACCACTGAGCTGGCTACTGACGTGTATTCAAGGGATAGAATCCAAGCCCAGAAGTGCATGGAAAGACAAATCCCGGATAATATTACAATTGGCACGTCTTTCTTGGTTATTAGTGATAGGTAGTTAGTTCCATGGGTAGCCCAAGAACCTATAGCTATACCTAGCATAACGGTCGCGCCAATCACCATTCTATAAGAAGCTATAAGCAAGGGTGGGGCATCCGCTAGCCGAATGAAGATTGCGGCAGAAGACACAGACATTACTCCGATGATTAGCCCAAGATTAAGCTTTGATTTGATGGGTTTGTATCTCAAGCTTACCAACCTACAAAATCCAACGTGTGTTCCGTTGGAACATATTAGTTATCAGCTATTTCGATTCGAAGTCGTTTATTAATTCGCCCCTTACTTTCATGGCCTACCACGCGTATTAGACCGACCTCTGAAGTGTTCGCTACATGTGTTCCGCCATCTGCTTGAATGTCGAGGTCATGTATGTTAACGATGCGTACTTGTTGTATGTCGGGAGGCAAAAGGTTGATTTTAGTTCTTATAAGATCCGGGATTTTCATTGCTTCTTCACGAGCAAGGAAATCTGTAGATACGGGTTTAGAAGAGGATATTTCAGCATTAACCTTTTGTTCTATATCCTTAGCGAAGCCTACAGACATATGCTCCAGCTCGAAGTCCATTCTTGCCTTCAGTGGCTGCATGTCTCCACCTGTAACCTGCGCCCCATAATCTCTCCATATTACTCCGCAAAGTATGTGGAGAGCAGTGTGAGTGCGCATGAGTTGGTAACGCTTTGTCCAGTTCATTACCCCAGTGATTCTTGTGCCGATTTCTGGCGTTTTACCATTGATTAAATGAACGAATATACCAGCATCTCGCCTTATTCTTGTAACCGGATATTCATTCGATTCATCTTTCAGGATTCCTTCATCACAGGGTTGGCCACCGCCACCTGGATAGAATGCAGACTGATTTAATATTACACCGTCATCGACTTTGTCGACTATTGTTGCGTGGAATTCTCTGAGGTAACTGTCTTCGTGGTACAGAGGCCTAGTCATGATGACTCTGGAGTTTCCTTGTGCAGCTCTTCTATCATTTTCTCGAGCTCTCCAAGGTCGTCTAAGTTTTCATCTACTATCTTGTAACATCGTTCAAGATAAAATTGTGCTAACTGGGAGCTCTTTGGACTAGGTTGGCTAACAGCATCTACTATTTGGGATATGTGGTACTTTTCTGGCAGGTGCTTCGCCAGCAGAGTTATTTCATCTTTTGACTCCTGTATAAGCCGATCGTCCGTGCCCTCAACGGCAAACTGTAGCTTGCTAAGTAATTTGGCAAGTTCCCCCAGTTTGTCTCTTTCACTCATTAGTGAAAGCATAACCTCCCCGACGTCCAAGTCTGAGGACGAATCCATTGGAGAAGAGTCACTGCTATGCGATGGTGAGATTTCATGGACAGCATTTTGGTATATAGATGCGTATGTTTGCACCGCATCATTAACTTGATTTGCTGCTTCCAGCGGGTCATCTTCCCGGACGGTCCCTGCGTATATGAGATCGTCACCACGAAAGTCTGCAAGGCGCTCAAGATATTCGAAATGTTCTATCTCTTCAGGGACGGGAGGAATTGCAAAAGACGAGAACTCATCGATGCCCGAAGATTTCATTTGAGATGCAAGAAATGGAGGAACGTATTTGCTCAGGTCCAGCTTAAGTGGCAAGACTGCCAAGTAAGTCGCCAGAATTTTGTCCCCCGCTAGGTAGTAAAGTATTGCATGGCCTTTTGGTTGGTCTTTGTTGCCTTTTTCGAAAGTTAAGTCCATCAGTACATCATAACCTATTTAAGAGAAATTGATTAATCATTGAATCGTCTTATGACTTTCCCAGGACGTTTATTAGTCAGGGATCCGTTATTTACAACTGGCACACCGTTTACCAATACATGCGAAATCCCAGTCGGATAGCTGTGAGGATTGTCGAATGTGGCTGTATCGGAAACTGTGGCTGGGTTGAAAATTGTTATGTCTCCCCAAAAGCCAGGTAAGATAGCTCCTCTTTGGGACAGGTTTAAGCGAGAGGCTGGGAGTGATGTCATTTTTCTGATTCCTTCCTCAAGTGAGACAACGCTTTTTTCCCGAACATACCTGCCAAGGAATCGTGGAAATGTCCCGTAGCTTCTAGGGTGTGGCTTCCCGCTTGATAACGCTCCTGAAGTTTTAATGGAAGATCCGTCACTCGCTACAGATACCCACTTGCCTTCGGCTATGACTTCCACATCTGATTCCTCCATAGAATGAAGGATTACAGATGTTTCACTTTCTAGGTAAATACTTACAGCAACTTCGCTAGGACTGATTCCATGCTTCTTGGCAATTTCCGCAAGATTCTTACCTTCTATTGATCTGTCACTGGGATAATTGGCAATTACTATTTTATCTGCCCCCCCACGACGCTCTATATCAGCGGCAATACCGTGCAATATCGATGGATACAAAGACTCATCGGAAAGTTTTTTCAGAGTTCCTTCTCTTCCGCCTGTTTGTGTCCATCTTGGGAATATAGCGCCGGTGATATTTGTGCTGCCAGCCGTGTACGGATACTGGTCACCTGCGAGATCGATCGATTCGTTTCTTGCATGCTCTATCCGTGTCAGTAATTCATTTGCTTGCCCCCAAGTCTCAGGGCCGAGGCACTTCAAATGGGATATTTGCACCCGTACCCCTGAAAGCCTACCAATAGCGATGCTCTCCTCAACCGAGCCTAGCAAACTGATGGAGTAATTGCCTTCGTCACGCATGTGAGTCGAATAAAGTTTGTTTTTCTTGGCTGCTTCACCTGCAAGAGCTACTATTTCATCTGTTCTCGCATAACTTCCCGGTGCATAGAAAAGGCCAGTGGAAAAACCAAGAGCCCCCGCATCTAGGCTTTCCGAGACTAGTGTTGCCATGCTATCTAATTCGCTGACGGTTGGAGCTCGGTCATCAAAGCCTATTACACCTGCACGGATCGTCCCATGGCCCACTTGAGAGGCTATGTTTAAGGTAGACCCGTTCGATGCCAAAGCGTCCATATAATCGCCGAAGAAATTCCAGTGAAGGATATTGTCAGGTCGGCTAAGTGCAATGTCTGGGCCGTACATTTGCCAACGTTGCTCAGATTGTTCTACGGCCTCTCCTTGTACTGGCCCACAGAAGCTCATGCCGCAATTACCAGCTAGCTCTAGCGTACAACCTTGCCGTACTTTACTGTCTGCGCTGGGGTCTATAAGGAATGAGGCGTCACTATGAGTGTGTAGATCAATAAAGCCTGGCGAGACAACCTGCCCAGCGGCATCAATAATGGCCAAAGCGTCAGATTCTAGTTTGCCCAACGCTACTATGCGGCCTTTGGAGATACCTATGTCGGCTGAATAGGATGGAGAGCCTTTGCCGTCAATTATTGTACCGTTAACTATCTTTAGATCGTACATTGGCCTCTCCTAAGGGTTGACAAATGGTAGTCTCTAACGCTTTTAAATTGGGTTGCCGAAGGAATATTACTTAATTGCAGTAGGCGCCTATGCCGTATTGTTGTCCTTACTACTGAAGTTGTTTATGAAGTTGCGTATCATACTAGTAAACTCCATGGGGAAGATGAATTTGGTAGCTTCTCCCTCACCCATTTTTTCGAGGGTTTCAAAGTATTGCAGGTTCATTGTTCGCCCGTCTACTCCCTGTGCTACTTCATTGACTTCTGTTAGTGCTTGTGCCTGTCCTTCTGCATTTAGTATGGCTGCTTGGCGATTCCCTTCAGCCTTAAGTATTGCTGCTTCTCTTTCTCCTTGTGCAGAAAGTATAGCCGCTTGTTTTTCACCTTCAGCACGGTTGATCTGAGCTTGCCGGTGTCCCTCAGACTCTGTGATATCGGCTGTTTTTATTGCAGCGGCTGATTTTTCTCGTTCCATTGCCATTTTGACCCCTTCTGGTGGGTCAATTTCGTTAATAGCTACCCCTTGTACTTTTACACCCCATCTTGGCGTGTTTTCATCCAAAGCTGCTTGCAACTGACTTTGAATACGTTCTCTTTCTGAAAGAGCCTCACTGAGTGTAACGTTACCTAAGATGGCTCTCAGTTCTCCCATAGCTAGATTCCTTACTGCTAATCTATGGTCAGCTACTACCAAAACGGCTTTTTCGGCTTCTTCTGGTATTACACGGTAGTAGAGAACGAAGTCCATGTTTACTACCACATTGTCTCTGGTAATATATTGCTGAGTGGGGACACGTTCTGGAACCTCACGAGTGTCAATTATAATTCCAGTCTCAAGAACTGGTATTAGAAAATGAAATCCTGGCCCTTTTATACTGCCAACGTACCGGCCCAAGCGTAGTTTAACCATTCGTTGGTATTGGCTGACTATAACTATTCCAGTTGCCATTCGACCACCCCCCTCATGAAATATGTGACCTTAGCCTATCATTGCATGTGCACGTCAGTCTATTTGCTCGAGGGTCACTTTATATTCTCGACACCGTCAACACTATGCCATCTATCTTGATCACCTTGACTTTTTCACCAATGCTTACTGGAAGCTGTTTTTCCTCGCAGATGGCTGTCCACATTTCGTTCTTAGCGTGAACCGTTCCTTTTGGGTTTAAATCGCTTGCCACCGTTGCAACGTCTCCTACAGTAGGGATAACTGGAGTATCGTATGTATCATCTCTCGATTTATACACGAACCAAGATAAGACCCCTCCAGTTAATCCAACAATTGAAACCACAGGCACCAATACCCAGAGGCTGACTGAAATAGATAGTTGAGATATTGGCGAACCTGTGCCAGTGTGAAAAAATAATAATAGGCCGCCAATACAGAAACTTATTAATGCCCCTACGCCAAGAACTCCAAAGCCGGCCACATAAATTTCCAATGTCCCGAGTGCTATTGCAAAAACTATCAACACGACACCAGCCCAATTCACGGGCAGGTTTCCAAGGCTAACCCAGGCCAGAACTAACAATATTACGCCAGTTACTCCGGGATAAAAATTCCCTGGATTATAAAGTTCTGCAATAAGACCTACGCCGCCTAGTGTCAGCAACAAGAATGATATGTTTGGATCTGCAAGGAAATTGAGAAGCTTTTCAACAAAGCTCATTTCTAACCTGCGAATATTGACCCCCGTCGTTTCTAAAGTAACTTTCGGACCATCTGGAGGCTGAACTATTGTTTCCAAGCCATTCAGCTTGAAAAGGAGATCATCCAAATCATCTGCGAGTAAGTCTATGATATTTTCTTTCAACGCTTCCGATCCCGTATAGGACAGAGATTCTAATACGGTGGCTTCCAGCTTCTTTGCATTTCTACCCCGTAGGTTTGCGATCCCACGCATTTCAGCAGCCGCGTCATTAAACACCTTGGATTTTTGAGTATCAGTTAGATCCTCGCCAGTTGCACTAACTGGGCTAGCGGCCCCTATATTTGCACCAGGTGCCATTGCTGAAAAGTTTGCTGCAGATGCAATAAATGTTCCCGCTGAAGCTGCTTGAGCTCCACGGGGACTAACATAGACGACAGATGGCAATTCGGCTTCAAGTAAGTGTTGGGTAATATCACGCGTCGAGTTAAGTAACCCGCCAGGAGTATCTAGTTCAATTACTATTAATTCAGCACCGTCGGTTTTTGCTTTTTCGACGCCTCTTTTAATGAATCCCTCAGATATTGGATGTATGATGCCATCAATCTCTAATACTAGGACGTGTTTTTGTTCAGCGATCGCATATCCAGTAAGCCCTGCCGACATGCAAAGGATGGAGAAAAGGACTATTAGCAAGCGTTTCATGCTTATGTTTGATATAAATGCGACTTTCACATCACACAGCTTAACATTTTTGTTGACACCATCAATTGGCGGGGACATAATTCCACTTTAATAGACTTTAACAGGAGCTTTTAAATATGAAACTCAGGTTTGAAACTGACATGTCAGACTTGAACTGCACCATAGTAGGTTCTACTGGATCGGCATCTAAGGATGGGGTTCCTTTTATAGCGAGTACCAGTGACGATCCATTTACAACCAGGACTCGATTGGTTGTAGAGGAACCTTCGGATGGGTACAGATTTGTTGCGACACAAATACTGACTTTGCCAGGGCATGATCCAGTTGAGTTTCAAGATATGCATACGCGTGGCGTTAATGAAAAGGGCTTCGCCTACGTATGGTCTGGTGCGCCTCCCAACACAGAATATGAGCCTGACTATAGAGAAGCGTTTGGTATACCGTTTGAGCAGTTTGGCAGAATGTTGTTAGGCCAAGCATCGTCTGTGCAAGAGGGGGTTAGTATTCTGCAAAATAATCCTCGTGCAATCCATGGAAACTTTCTGATGGCTGATTCCCTTGGAGAAATTGCCATAATCGAAGTGAGCACACAATCCATGCATGTTGAGACTAGGACTTCTGATGGTTGGATTGCCAGAAGCAATCATTGGGTTTCTGAGGAAATGGGATACAAGGGTCGTTCTTCTGGAGATCAAAGTTCTAGCGGGGTACGACTTGCTCGAGCAACTGAGTTAATGGGGAACGGAGCCGGCAGAATAGACGTTCCTTACCTTTCGGAATTATATAGAGATCACGACACTTTGAGTGATACTGGGTGGTCTATATGTGCGCATGGCCACACTAAATCGGCTGAAGGTGAACGCAGTGGAACTGTCAGCTCTGAAATTTTAGAGCCTACTACACGTACATTTAATTACTGTTACGGTTGGCCTTGTGGGGGGAAGCCGGAATACGCCACAGAGCAGCAATACCAGGAGTTTTCATGGGGTAATTATTTGCCATTCAAACTTGATTATATGGAGGCAGGTGAATATGTATCTCCTTACGGCAGGCTGACTCCTCTTGCTGTGAAATACTTGGCCATAATGGGCAAATAAGACTTACTTAACCTAGCGAAACTTCAAGGATATGGTGCTCAAAAACTTTTTCTTTGATAGATAACTACCCCAAAGAGTACCGCAGCATTGACCGCTTCACTTTTTTCCAGGATGAGCTTAGATGGAATCCTTCTACAATGGATGTAGTGGAATTTCCGTAAGTCGATTTGCTATAAATGTGGCAGATGTAGTTTATTTCCTCCCTTGCTTCAGGAAATAATTTCGATAACTTATCGGAGAGCTCCATAGGGGTTAGATTCAAGTTGGGGCTTCCAGCTACCAACCCATAGAGACGGAGCATTCTGGAGTAAGCTATTTTAGGGTTTGGCAGTGAGGAAAACCACTTTCTCCATATAATCCATAATATTGCAACCCAACCGAATACTATTACGGTGAACACAAGGCTTGGGTATCCGAAAGGCTCAGCGGTGAAATATAGTGGGGGCGGTTTACCTCCTTCACCGCCACTGATACGGCCGCCAGGAAGATCTTCATTTTTCCCTTCTTCGCTCGGCCTCGTGGTTTCATCTGGTAGATCATTAGGTATCGATGAGGTAGTTTTGTTAGGGCTAAGGGATAGGGTTTCATAATCTTCGAAGGTTCTAGGAATTGTTTCGAAGGTGGCGGATGGCTCAAAAGGTACCCATCCATGTCCGGGGAAGTAGGCTTCTACCCAACTATGTTTATCTTTTTCTTTAATCACAAAAGTTCTTGATTCCAGATCTACAGTACCTGGTCCAAATCCGGCAATAAGTCTAGAAGGGATACCTGTAGCACGTAACATTACAGCCATAGCAGACGCGAAATGGTCACTGTGCCCCGCTCTACTTTCGAAAATAAAGTGATCCACCACGTCGTCATCAAAATCCTTTTCTGGAGGAGTGTTGGTATATTGGAAACTTCGAAGGTAAGCTTCTATTGCTAGGGCTTTTTCATACGCCGTACCTTGTCCTTTAACAATACTGGTCGTTTGCGAGGCTACTCTGCTTGGTAGGGATTTAGGTAGGTCGAGGTAGTATTTCTTGACCCATTCAGGGTAGTCTTCTCCCGATTGCCTTATGGCAGACTCCGTATATATTGGCAGCCTGACAGTGCCCGAATAGACACCGTCTTCTTTGATCCGTTTTACTGGGATAATTGCAATAATGTCTTCGTCGACGGGTGTTCCATCATGAGTTTCTACCTTGACTTCAATTGGAGCAGATTCTAAGCCAGCTTGAGGAATGTAAAGATGTTTTGAGGACAAAGCGAGTTCTACTTTGAAGCTTATAACTCCTATTGCTTGTATTTCTTCAGGCTCATCTTCTAATTCTAGATCTTCTGGTGATACGAATAGGCTCCGAGCAACTTCTGACACTGTGGAGTCAGTAGTCCAGCCACCCGAGGTGTATGAGGTGTAAGCTCTTGCCTTCCAGTATGTAGGACTTGAAATTGTTCCAATAAATACGGGGGATTCATTCACAGAAGCCTTACTTAGTACAGGAAGGGTTCGCCCAAAGATTTGTGGCGTATCCTTTTTGTTTTCTATTGCTGAAAACATTCGGCCAAACTCTTCCTGGAATAATGATGCAGGCTCTCTAGAAAAATCCCAAACTTGGGCCAGCTGGTCGTTTTTGATGCGCGTGATTGGAAGCAAGAAAACGAGGCCAATAATAATTGAGCTCATCGCTAGCGCTATAGCAATCCAGACTCTCCCAAATGACGATGGGCAATGAATGCCACTTTCCTTCAATCGACCTCTTTTTTCAAGAGAAGTGAGCCTTGCAACTAAAAGCAAGGTTAGTAGCAGGAATGGGAAAACGAAATTGAAATGACTTTCAGGCAGGTAAGTTATATTTATGAACAGAATTATTGAACTTGGAATTACGGGTATCCATACATTAGATAGCCTGAAAGTGGACCAGACTAGGAAGTATCCAGTGGACCAAGAAATGGCCGACAAAATAACCGCAAAAGGAACTGAGTCTGCGCTGATTCCGTTACCAATAAAGGCTTTAATCCAAACCCATAGGCGTTCGTTAAGCTCTCCGAAGCGCGTTAAGTAGTCTGAGGCTTCGACTAGGCTGGATGACTGAATGTAGATGACGGCGAAACCTATTGCGAGACCATAGATGTGGCATCGTAAGTTTTTTTGAACCAATCTAATCGCTATTAAAGAAGTCAGGGCACCTAGTATAGATGTGACTACCAGCGACGAAGTTTCAACCCACTGGGCTGTTTCAACTGAAGCGATCACCACTACGGCTGAGCCAGCAGCCAGAACGAAAGTTGTCCAGTCTTCTCTGGAAACCCAAGTGGTGAAACGGTTGCGTGGCATTTCCAGTAGTAACATTAGCTTTCCGAGTAACCTTCAAGGGTTGGACTCATATCCACAGAACCAGACTTCCTGTAATCAAGCTCTTCTCCCAGGTTCCCTTCTTTTCTAACCACGTAAGTTGGCGCTTGACTTGAGCTGATAAGAATGTGGTTAATGTCTAGCACGCCGTCCAATCCAAACGAATATGGGTCCACGAATACTATTGCGATTCGGGACACTTCGTTAAGCGATGTTTTGATAACTTCTAACCAAGAAGTTTCAGTTGATGGTGTAATAATTACTAAAGCTGAAGACATGCCCAGTAAGCTTTGGTTCTCTTGCAAGACTTGGTGGAGTGGTTTAGTGCCGTTGGCAGTGACAATTGCGAGCATGCTCATGATATCGGTGTGAGCAGAAGATGTTCTTTTAGGAGGGACTGTATACTCTTGATCACCGTGAGCGAGAACGCCTACAGGAACATCCGCGTTTAATAGGTGGCTTGCTATTGAGGCCGCAACTTCCACTGTTTTCTCTTCTGTGTTATCTATTTCTTTGCCATTTTGGACGGCATGGTCCATATCTAGCACTATCCATGTATGGCCTCTCGCGTCGCTATCAAATTCCTTTACCATGAGTTTGGACTGCCGCAAGGTTGAAGGCCAATGAATTCTCCTGAGCGCATCTCCGTAAACATAGTCACGTATCGTTGAAACAGAAGGGGTGATCTGTTGAGCAGACCTGCGACTTGTACCAGGATGGACCCCGGCGCTATATGAAAGTTGAAAATTTGGAATATGTACGGTGGCAGGATGTACAGTTATTTCGTTAACGCCAGCAAATGTTTTTGTGAAGTGGAATAGGTCGAACAAGTCGCTTGTATAAGCCTTAGGAGGACCTAGCTTATAAACTCCTCGTTTCCTAAGCAGCGCTTTCCCGCTCCACGTAACCTCTTGCAGTGGCTTAATATTTAATAATGAACCTGTAGAGACTCCTGGAAGGTCCTCCATGTCGCGTACTTCCAATAGTATCTTGGGAAGTATGTTTTCGTTCTTGATAAACAATTTGGTTTCTACATAGTCTCCAACTTGAGATAATCCGGATCGACGGCTAGCATTAATCGATAATCCAAATAAATTCAGGCGTGTCCAAGCGAAACTAGCTAACAAAACAGCTAAAAGCGCATAAAGCATGAAGTAAAAAACTGCGAACCCTGAACTAATCGCAGAGAAGAAGACCAATCCTATTAACAAAAGTGCTATATGTATTCGTTTAATCAATAGTTGTCACTTATCTCTTTGGTTATAAGTTGGCTCGACTGTAGCACAGCATTTTTTCTTTGTACTGCTATAAAGTGAGACGTGGCAATTAGGAGTGCTGTGCCACCTGGTATCGTGCCAGCCATGAATGGCACCCAAAATGTGTAAGGGGCCCATATTTTGCTCATAGTCCAGTATCGTGATATCCCATCGTAAAAATAAACTGAGCCGATTTCCAAACATAAACCCACTAGAACCAAAATAATTATGCCTGCAATATTTACTCCTCGCGTTAACATTGTGGCAGCTAGTACTATAAGGCTGCCTAATCCTATACAAGCGATGTAGGCGAACAGGGTTTTGTGAGGTATCGCTACGAATGCAAAAGCAGACATTATGTCAACTATAATCGAGCCAAAAAAGAGTAGAAGGGTAGCAGCTACAACCGCAATAAGAGGCAGGGCAACTGAGAAGGATCTAGTTCTCTTAGTTAAAGCTAGATCGCCAACTATAGTAGCGAGTAAAGGTATGCTGAAGCTGAAAACCCAGAAGGAAGGGAATAATGATTCAAGGTTTTGCTCGTACGTTGTGTTATAAACAAAAGGTACAAAGCGAACTATGGGCAATAATGCCACTAAAAAAAACAAAGTTAGAAACGTGCCCATTTGACGTAGCGGCTTGTTAGTCCAAGGGATTGTTGACGCAATTAGTACAGCTAGTCCTAGTAAAAGTGTTGATAGCGCAGCTATAGACTGATGACCAGGATTGGGATATTGACCAGATACGCTGAACAGAGTCGCAGCTGAAGCAAATAACGACCCTCCTGCAACAAAGCCGACAATACGGACAAAGAAGTTTGTCTTTTCAGGTTCACTTGTGGATTTTGCAGTTGATGAGATTGTCATATTGTCTGGCCCGCATTACTTTTTATTTCGGTCTTTGAAAAGGGCCGCGAGATTTTTTGTTGTGGTTTCCGCCACTGTGTCGAGGCTTAATCCTTTTAGCTCGGCAAGTTTCATTGCTACTTCCCGGACATCTTTTGGCTCTGTCCACCTTGATCTGTTCCGTTTGAAATATTGAGGATAAGAGTCCGTTTCGAGGACTATATGGTCTAAAGGGATATTCTTAATAGTCTCTTGAAGCCGCGGCATTCTTAGGAGAGGTTTACCAATTGAAACCAGTAGGCCTAGATCTAAGCAGACTTGCGCTACTTCTTCGTCCCATTGAAAGTAATGCATGGCTCCGCCAACCTCTTGTATTTTTTCTTCACGAAGTACTGCAAGTGTCTTATGATGGTCTATCATTCTCTCTGGATGTTCACGAGAATGGAATATTACAGGCAAAGCGAGTTCGCGTGCGAGCCGGATTTGCTTTCTAAGTACCTGTATCTGGATGCTTAAATCTGGCATTCCAAGGCTGAAATCTAAACCGACCTCGCTTATGCACACTACTTTTGGATTAGCTAATGCCATGTTTTTAAACTCGGTGTAACTTTTAGCATCCATTGGTCCCTCTATGTCCATAGGGTGGATTCCTATACCGGCGAAAATGGAATCATGGTTGTTGGCGAGATCGATACATTTCCTTGACGATTCTTTTGTTACACCAGCTGAGACTATGGTATTTACGCCTGCATCGGCTGCACGCCCCAAGATTTCCGGAATCTCTGAAGGATCGAATTGATCCAAATGAGTGTGAGTGTCAGCTAGATATCCATCCATGGTTAATGATCGACTGTACCTTGTTATGAATAGGCTATTTATTGGAACTAAAGTTCGTCTGGATTAGCAAAATCAGATGGTATGGGAGGTTTAGCGAACCATATCAGGATCGCTGACATTAAATAAAGTCCTATGAAGGCTGCGTATGCTGGCTTATAAGAGCCAGTGATATCGAATATGAGATTTATGATTACGGGCCCTCCACCCGACATTAATACTTGCAAAGGTAGTGATGTAGAGCGAACAGTTCCTAAAGTCAATCTGCCGTAATAATTAGCCCATAAGACTTCTTGAATAATCATCATTCCAGTAAAGCCGGCCCCGTAGACTACTATGCCAAGCCATAGCATTACGTTTGTATCTGCGAAAGTTAATAGCGCGGTCGCCAGTAATTGGATTGAGAAAGGAATCACTCTTATTGCTGATAAGTGAACGTGTTCGCTTAGTATTCCCCATAAAGGGGTAACCAAAATTGTTGCCAGTGATCTGGCCATAAGCATTAGGGCTATCGCCGTGGCTCCAAATCCCAAGTCTTCTGCATAAGGAGCGATACTTATATTTACGCCTTGAAATGCCAACATGGAAGAGGAGATTGCTGTGATAAGGAGCCAGAACGCCGGAGTTCTGATCACTTGCCTTCGGGTCCAAACTGCCTCCTTTATTGAATCGTATTGCTCGTCTTTATCCGCTTGTAGACTACTGTAATCGCTCTTGCCTACTATTGCCCCATCCGGTTTTAATCCAATGTCTTCTGGTCGTCGCTTCATTATTAAGGCAGATGGAATAATAACCACAAACCAAGCGAGAACCGCAAAGAATATCCATGCTGTTTGCCATCCCCATATAGCAATTATTCCAACAGTTATAGGTGAAATTATCAGCATCCCTGAGCTTGTGCCCATTCCAGCTAATGCAATTGCTCTACCTCTGCGCGCGACGAACCAATTTGAAATTGTTGTGTTAGTTACCAGCATGCTAACCAGCGAGAAACCCATAGCCATGAAGATGCCTCTCACTAAGTAAAATTGCCATAAGTCGGTCATCGTACTTAGGCTCATAAATCCCACACTAAGAATTACTCCACCGATTACTAATATCCAACGAGAACCGTAGCGGTCTAAGAATGTACCCACAATTGGCGATGTTATTCCTTCGAATAATCTGGATAGAGTCAGGACGCCTGCAATACTAGTTCTGGACCAGCCAAGTTGTGCATTAAGGGAGGTGAAAAAAAGCCCAAGAATGGATGCGTTTCCGCTCGCAAATGAAAATCGAGATAGAAATGCAGCACCGACTATGTTCCATCCGTAAAAATAGCCCGAACTATTGTTTGGTTTCATTAAGATTTCAAAGTAATAGTACTTTTAATACCTTTGTAACTATCAATTAGCTTCAATGACTGGTTGCAAAATAATCGGGCATGAAGAATTTGTTAGTAACATTATTAATAGCGATTTTTATACCGCTGTTTTCTCAACAGTTCTACAGAGATAGTTATTGGTATCGCAATCAGTGAGGCTGCAGCGCCAAATAGAAATGGTCCTACGATAATATCTCCTTGCACGTCTAATATCGCGCCACTGCCAGTTGAGCCTGCTACTACTCCCAAGGAATATATAGCGTAAAACACTCCGAATGCCCGCCCTCGATTATGGCTCGAAGTGGATTCAGTAAGCATTGTTTTCATTGTTGGGAATAGTATGCCGAATCCAGTTCCAAAAACTGCCATGCTGACCATTGCTCCCCAAATTCCGGACAGAGTAACTAGTAATATCAAACCCAAGCAGATAAGCCCTAGGCCTAAAGTTAATGACACAATTCGGGTATTGGTATCTCCTTTAGACAGTAAAGGATTTACCATGGTCAACATTCCAAAAAGTGACAAAATTGCGAAACCTACCCCTGCGGTAGAAGCAGAACCGACTTCGCTAATGATCCAATTTGGGAAATTTGTGACTAGTACTCCAAACCCAATAGTCATTGCTAGCGCTGCGAAATACGCAGTGAACATTCTTACAAAGTCAGCTTTATATATGTCATTATCTGTAAGTGAATTGTATTGGCTTTTCTGGGTGATCGATGTTCGAGTTGCGAAGTAAACGAAGCCTACAAAAACTAATATCATTAGTAATGCGCTTAATAAGAATACAGATGAGTACCCTGTGGTTTCGCTTAACCATACTGATAGTAGAGGACCTACAACCGCGGCTATCGCTATAGGCACGCTATTTACGCCCATGCTGGTCATAATGTTGCGAGACCTTGCTATATCTCCCAAAAGAGCGAACGCCCCTGGGGCAAGTACCGCAGCACTTAACCCATGCAAAGCTCTAGCTGTTAGTAATTGAGATGGAGAGCTTGCAAATACATAACCCAATAATGCCAAAGCGGTCATTAATAGTCCGACAGCCAAAGGAAGTTTACGACCCCACTTGTCAAGAGCTATACCTGCAGCAAGATTGCCGGTCATGTTTGTTAAGGAATAGGCACCTACTATAATTCCGGTTAAGGCAGGTGTTGCTCCCAGGCTTTTTGCGAAAGGAGCGATTATTGGGAATTGCATAAAGAGGTCTAGGAACGCAACTGACGCGACCAGTCGTAAAATAATTGGGTTAATTTGAATCCCTCATGTATTCGTAATAAGTTAAAAGGTACATCGATAATTATTCCAAGAGAGTTTTTAAATGAATAATTTGGTGGATAAGTATTTCGAATTCCTAAACCTTAAATTCTGCGACGACAAAGCTATTAGGATGCGACATGATTTGTTGAGCCATTTGAACTTATGTTGATCTTTCTTTTCCTGGAACGAATTTCAAAGAAATAGAATTTACACAATGCCTCGTATTAGTTTCTGTAAAAGCTTCCCCAACAAAAACGTGCCCTAAGTGACCTTTACAGTTTGCACATTGAATTTCTGTACGTATTCCATCTGAATCTGGTAGTCGATTGACAGATCCAGATACCTCTTTGTCGAAAGCAGGCCATCCACAATGGGCATCAAACTTATCTACTGATTTATAGAGTTGAGCGTCACATTTCCGGCATATGTAGGTGCCTGTCTCGTAAAAATCATCATATTCACCAGTAAATGGAGGTTCCGTTCCCTTATCTTCTATGATGGAACGTTCTATTGGAGTTAGTGGGTTGTAGGTCTCTTCCATTAATGTACTCCTATTAATTTAAGCTTAGCATCATGTTCTGAATAAAATGTGAGTTTGATGCGTGAAAGATTAACTTGGTGCCCCCAAGGGGATTCGAACCCCTGATCTCCACCTTGAAAGGGTGGCGTGCTAGGCCGCTACACCATGGGGGCATTTTCATACGATAACATGTTGTTGCGCTAGGGATAAAGGGATGGATTTTTTAATCCAGTAGTTTCTTCCAGCCCGAACATCAAATTCATGTTTTGAACGGCTTGTCCTGCGGCTCCTTTAACTAAATTGTCAAGGCAACTTACGACCACCAACCGTTCTGTTTCTTCATCTATGGTTGGATAGATCAGACAATTGTTGCTACCTAGAGTGTGCTTGGTCTGCGGTGGTACATTAGTGACGTGCACAAAAGGCTCGTTTCCATAGTAATCTTGGTATATATCCCGGACCTCTCCTTTTGTCATGGGGCTTTTTAGAGGAGCGTAGCAAGTCGAGAGTATCCCACGCGTCATAGGTATACGGTGAGGTATGAACGTCACTCTAGCTATTTTGTCGTTTCTGAGCTGTGCAAGCTCCTGTGCTATTTCTGGCTTGTGACCGTGCCCATCTAGGCCGTATGCGATGACATTTTCGTTCGCTTCTGCATATAGGTCCATCAAGTTACTACTTAACCCTCCGCGACCTGCTCCAGAGATTCCAGACTTCGCGTCTATAATAATTTCGCTAGACACTATGTTGGAAATCATTGCAGGTGCGAGTGCTAGAATAGAAGCTTCGGGATAACAGCCAGGATTAGCGACGAGTTTAGTTGATTTGATTGCCGATCTGTGGATTTCTGGCATCCCATACACGGCTTTATCTAACAGTTCAGGCACGGGGTGTGTCACATTGTAAGCTTTCTCAAATGATGCCGCGTCTCGAATGCGGAAGTCTGCCGCGATGTCTATAGATTTTATTTCATCCTTTATGAATGGCGACAAAGCAATAGCACTCGCTCCGCTAGGTAATGCTGAAAAAACTACATCCACGGAAACCTCGATGTTTTCCGTTATTGGTAAGTCAACGTTCCATAGATATGGCATCACTTCAGGAACGCGTTTTCCCGCTGCACTCCTTCCGGTTACGGAAACGATCTCCGCTTCTGGGTGGCGCGACAGCAACCGTGCCAATTCCGATCCGGAGTATCCAGTGACATTGATGATACCTACCTTCATACATTTATCCTAAAAAAAGTATAGTAAGAGTATAGCAATAAGAGAGCTAACCTAACAAATTTCAGATTGATTGAGAGTTAGTACCTAATGCGCTTTCCGCTCGACTACACGCTTTGATGCATCCACTATGTCCTTAGAACTAAGGCCGTATCTAGCTAGTAGTTCATCTGGCTTACCTGATTCTGCGTATCTCGTAGTAGCTACCATTTCAATAGGGACAGGACCTTGCCTTGCAGCCGACTGGGATACAAGACTACCTAGGCCACCATGTATGTAATGTTCTTCAGCGGTCACTATGGCGCCAGTGCGTGAAGCACGTAGCACAGCTTCTTCATCAAGAGGTTGCAATGTTGGCATGTTTATAACGGCAGCCTCTATGCCCTCTTTGGATAATTCTGTTGCAGCCATTAAGGATGCCGATACCATAACCCCGCAAGCGATGATTGATAAGTCTGAGCCCGGCCGCAATTCTTCGGCTTTACCTAGCAAGAATTTAGGAGGGGTTTCATGGATTACCTCCGTAGCCGGTCTTGAAAGTCTAATATAAAAAGGACCAGAAGTTTCTGCTGCGAACTTCACTACGGACTCTGTTTCTGGACCATCAGAAGGGACGATCACGTTAAAGCCTGGTAACGCGCACATTAGGGCTATGTCTTCAATAGATTGTGCGGAGATACCATCTTCACCGGTTGTTAGCCCAGCGTGGGTGCACACTATCTTAACGTTTGATTTCATTTGAGCTATATTTATACGAATTTGATCGTAAGGTCGCCCGGTACCGAAAACAGCAAATGTCGACACGAACGGAATTTTTCCGGAAGCGGCAAGCCCGGCGGCAATGCTCATCATATTCTGCTCTGCGGGGCCTAGATCAAAGAAACGATCAGGAAACTCTTTCGCGAAGAGATGAGCAAACGTAGATACATTTAGGTCTCCACCTACCACAACTATGTCTGGGTTTTGTTGGCCTAGTTCTAGTAAAGCTTTACCGAAGGATTCACGTGTTGCGGCAGTAGTCATATATATTCCTATTATTGAGAGCCACTCATCTGAGTGATTGCTTTTGAAATGGACGAAACTCTTTCTGCTGTGTATCCCATGGTTAGCATATCCGCTTTCCAGGCACTGTTTTTCCCTTCTGGCTTTGCTCCTAGTTCGGATAATGCAACAGCTAGCTCGTCCCAAGATGGTGCCTTCCCATGGAATCCCGGGTTGTTTTCCATGAAACTTACCCCTTTGCCTTTTGTGGTTTTGGCTATTATTACTGTAGGTTGACCTTTTGTTTTCTTGGCTTTCATGAAGGCCTTGTAAAGGGCAGGAATACTATGCCCATTTATTGTCAATACCTTCCATCCGAAAGCGCGCCATTTCTGGGCCAATGGTTCCAATTCCATTACTTCGTGAGTAAAGCGGTCATTTTGAATCCCATTTCTGTCTACAATTGCAGTAATAGTATCTAGTCTGTAGTGGGAGGCAGACATAGCAGCCTCCCAAACTTGGCCTTCGTCACACTCCCCATCTCCGAGAAGAACGTACGTCTCGTGGCTCTTTGAATCCACTCTGCCAGCCAATGCAATACCTATCCCAAATGACAGCCCCATACCCAAGGATCCTCCAGACATTTCGACTCCTGGTGTCCCTATTTTGGTATGTCCTTGTAAGTGGCTATCAATCTTGCGGAAGCGACTAAGGTCACTCATAGGGAAGTAACCTCTGTCTGCTAGAACCGTGTACAGGGCAGGGCAGGCATGTGCTTTGCTAAGTATAAATCGATCTCTAGATGGAAGGCTAGGATTGCTTGGATCGTTTGCCAAGATGGAGTAGTACAGGGTAGTTAGTATGTCTGTTTCAGAAAGAGACCCTCCGGAGTGACCGCTACCAGCTTCCGCAACGGTAACCAATAGGTTACGTCGTATTCTCTGTGCGACTTCCTTAAGGGCGGCGATTTCATTTTTGGACAACTCGTTATCCAAGTTATTTGTCAGCAGAGCCTGCCCGCGGCCGATGGTCATATCAATTTAACTCCTCGTGGCTTCGCTCGGGATTATAGCAGTCTTAGCAGCTATTGTAATCACCCATGCTATCTGGATTTCTACGGCATGGTGTATGCTTCGCTTGTTAACATGATAATAGATTTCCATACTCACATATTCCCCCCAGTTTTTGAAGATAAACGCGCTGATTATCTGAGCCGTGACGCGACGCTAGCTGCGCTGTATTCCAATGGTGATTTGACAATGGCTTCTGCTGAAGATCTTGTTTCATCTATGGATGAGGCACAGATAGAAAAATCTGTAGTGATGGGATTGGGCTGGACAAATTTGGAAGCGGCAAAGGTCTCTAACGAGTATATTTTGAATTCGGCAGCTCGCTATAAGGGTAGATTGATACCGTTTTGTTCTGTTAATCCTGCTTGGGGGGAAACAGCTCTCAAAGAGGTTGAGAGTAATGTTGCGTCAGGAGCCAGAGGTGTTGGTGAACTCCATCCGGACACTCAAGGATTTTCTTTTTCCGATTCAGCTGTAATGGATCCATTTATGAGCTTACTTGGGTCTTATGATGTCATATTGCTTACACATGCCTCTGAGCCAGTTGGTCATCAATACCCAGGTAAAGGTACTATAACGCCATCACTATTAATGAACCTAATAGAAAAGTATCCGGAAGTAAATATTGTTTGTTCTCACTGGGGTGGCGGGTTGCCAATATATAGGTTGATGCCAGAAGTAGATGCGGCCTTAGGCAAAGTTTACTTTGACAGTGCTGCTTCACCATTTCTTTACCGAGCATCGATATATTCAGTTATGTCAAAAGTAGCAAGATCTGGGTCAATACTTTTTGGATCTGACTACCCTTTATTGAATCCACAACGCATCATTCGCCACATAAGGGCGGCAGATATTCCTGAGAGAGAGAAAAGCCGAATTCTAGGCGGGAATGCAAACCATTTACTCGGAATTGACGCTGACTGAATGTGGAGATCGGTTTATTATGGGGAGACTTTTTGTAGCGGCTGAATTGGAT
>CAZBMS010000001.1:47917-82061 GCA_964493125.1 uncultured Dehalococcoidia bacterium
AATCCTAGGATATTAGCCCTGAAGGTGTTGGATGAATCGAGATGGCTTTCGTGTGCTAAGCGCAGGTTGGAAGCACGGCTTGCTGATTTAGGATTAGAAATTGAATCTAGGGCGTTTTCCCCACATATAACCATTGGCAGGATGCGTGAGAATTTTGCATCGCATCCAAGAAGTGACTTGGGTAGTATGAAAAGACTTGTTGCCCAAATAGGAGCCCAAAGGGTTGTTGTGAATGGACTTAGTCTTATCAGCAGCCTTCTGACAAGTGAGGGACCTGTTTATCGCCAAGAAGAAGTTATTACGTTCTTAAGCTAGGAACACTGTAAGATTTACCCTAATAGTTGATTGTGATATACTTCCCAAACTTTTTGGATGTAGTAAGGGGGGATAAAGTGGAGGCTGCGTTAATCAATTGTCAACAATGTTCCAGTGGTT
This sequence comes from uncultured Dehalococcoidia bacterium, assembly GCA_964493125.1. GTDB lineage: Bacteria > Chloroflexota > Dehalococcoidia > Lucifugimonadales > QGNO01 > QGNO01. The sequence goes on from CAZBMS010000001.1 coordinate 48,353, forward strand.
CTTTGGTTCCACTTTCAGATTTCGGAAGCCATGGCGCTCCAATTCAATATAAGGCTTGGGTGTGTACTAACCCGGATTGTGGATTTAATATCAAAATCAGAAATGGGGATGTTTATCTGAACGAGCCTATACACAGTGGTTCCCGTCAAGCGTCTAGAGTCCGTTAGCGACACCATTTAGACACGAAAGCATTAGCAATTTTTCACAATTGCGCTCGCAGGTTTATTTGAATAGTGTATTCCTATTGGCTTTGCAGGTCGTAAACGTTATTATCTAGAATGGATTGATTAGGCACCTTTTCTGCAATTTTGGCATGTAGCTATTCTGATGAACAATGAATTACCAATCGGGCCGCTTTTTTGGCATAGCTGTGACATTGGTCGGGTTTATAGTGCTTTCCGCAGGTCTAGTTATGTGGGTGGTGGGCTGGTCAGGCAATCAATCTTTAGAATCCCTTGAGTTTACTCAGCCAATATTTCCTACAAGTTCAGGTGATAAGCATTCTGGAGTTACCCTAGAGCAAATTAAGGGTCAGAGTACTATTTCCCTAGGGCCAGAAGTGAACGAAGAATCCTTATCTGTGCCTAATCCCGTGGATATACGTTTGTATCCAGGGGAAAATCTCCCGTTCTATTTGTGGCAAGCACCTAGAATAACTGAACCATTAGATATAAGTTCATCTAATATATTGGAAGGGTTCCTTCCAGTTGGTTCTTTTGATATTGGATCTCCCGGGGAGATGTCAGTGGCAAAAGTCATTAGGATTCCAATAATTGGACTAGAGGCTGATGTGAACGAGTTGGCTATAGTAAACTTGGGAGATTCTATAGAATATGAAACACCTAAACAAGTTGTTGGCCATATACCTGAAACTGCCAACCCAGGCGAATCTGGAAGAGTTTGGCTTTTCGGACACCTGCAAAGCCCACTCCGTGGAGAGGGCTCCGTATTTAGCGATCTCCCTCTGATTCCAAAGAAATTGAGAAATGGTGAACTGGTGCACGTATTTCTTGATGGCTCGCTAGGCACGTATGTCTATGAGGTTAGATCTTCTGAGGTAGTCTCTGAGGAAGACTTGTCTCTCTATTCTTCGCTTGATTCAACCATAACATTAGTCACATGCGTGCCCCGGTTTACTTATGATCATAGGTTGCTTATACATGGAGACCTCGCTGGGTTTAAGCCAAATGTGTCTTAGGTGCAACATGATTTATGGGGAATGCGCTATTTATGTAAATAAAGGTAAAGGATGCTATTTTCTTGACAGTGATTTGTGGCCTACTTATACTCGTTATTGAGTCGAATAATAAGCTGAGAACGGAGATAGTAAACCTTTAGCAGTGCTCAGAGAACCGGGTAAGGTGAGAGCCGGTGCAAAATGCGAAGGTTGAATGGGTCCGGGAGCAGCAACCCGAAATCTGAAGAAAGTAGGCGTTGCCGGAGGAGCACCGATAACTGCTCTGTCGCATCTATAAAACTTATTGATGTGATGAAAGGTCCACAAGTTGTGGATGAATAAGGGTGGCACCACGGAAAAGCCCCGTCCCTGTTGGGATGGGGCTTTTTGTTTAATAGATATTGAAGTTAGGAGTTACAGGGGATGGGAATCTACTAGTTACCATCAATACTGTACGAAATTAGGAGTAATGGTGATAAATCAATATAGTAAACGGATATTGACGGGTATAAGACCCACTGGGGCTTTGCACTTGGGACATTACGTCGGTGCCTTAGAGAATTGGGTCAGACTTCAAGAAGAGTACGACTGTTTCTTCCTTATTGCTGATTATCAGGCAATGGGAGACCATTTGGATGACATTGAGGGAATAAGGCGCTCAGTATATGACGTAACTTTAGATTGGCTCAGTGTTGGCCTAGACCCGGCGAAAAGTTCATTCGTAATACAGAGCCATGTGCCAGAGCATGCCGAGTTGGCGATGTTGCTATCTATGGTCACGCCGATTGGATGGCTTGAGCGTAATCCTACTTTGAAAGCTGAGCGAGTCCGATTAGAGGGTGAGGGTTTGTCAGTTGGTTTCTATACGTATCCGGTAAGCCAAGTGGCAGATATAGCGTTGCCAAAAGCAGATCTGGTTCCAGTTGGTGAAGATCAGGTCCCTCATATTGAGATGACTAGGGAGGTTATTAGACGCTTTAATCGAATGTTTGGTCAAACTTTCCCAGAGCCTGATAGTTTGCTTGGTAGGGTTGCTAGGCTTCCCGGAACTGATGGAGAGGCCAAGATGAGCAAGAGTTTAGGCAATGTTATATACCTGTCTGATGATGAGGATGCCGTCAATCAGAAAGTAAGGAGTATGTATACCGACCCGAACCGGACCCGAGCAGACATACCTGGACGAGTTGAAGGAAATCCAGTATTTGCCTATCACGACGCATTCAATCCAGACATTGACGAAGTTAGTGATCTTAAAGATCGTTATAAAAAAGGTGCAGTAGGGGATGTTGAGGTGAAACAAAAACTGTCGATTGCCCTAAACAGATTTCTCGATCCTATCAGGGAGAAAAGGGCTTATTATGAGGGGAATTCTAAGGTAGTCAAGGAGGCTTTGCTTGAGGGAACACGAAAGGCAAAGTCTGTTGCAGAAGCTACAATGATAGAAGTGAGAGAAAAAATGGGGATAAGTTATTTTGTTGACGAATATTGAGTAGCGTCTAAAGTACGAAATCAAGGGCTTCCATGCATGATGTATAAACCGACTCTCGACGAAGTAAAATCGATTTTCCGGAAAAATAATGGCAATATGATTCCATTATATCGGGAAATAGATGTAGATTTGGAAACCCCAGTAGCCGCATTCTTGAAGGTTGCTACTGGACCATATTCATTTTTACTTGAAAGTGTTGAGGGAGGAGAACGTCAAGCTAGGTACAGTTTCATAGGCACCGAACCTTATGATGTTTTGAAGACGGGTCCTAGCACTGAATTAGGTGATATAGATCCTCTAGTTCCATTACAAGAAAAATTGGCACTGTATAAATCTTTGTCTGTGGGAGACTTGCCTAGATTTTTGGGTGGAGCAATAGGGTATCTTTCATACGAAACATTTCGTTACTATGAGCCTCGGGTTACCTCGCCTGAAGCTGATCCGTTGGGAGTGCCTGAGTCGGTTCTAATGTTCACTGATACTCTGCTGGTGTTTGATCATGTCAAGCGTGTCATAAAATTGGTTTCGCACGTGCACTTACGGGATAATATAGAAGCAGCTTATAAAGAAGCCGCAGAACGAATTGAAACTATGGCACGGAGACTGGAGGGAGACGTGGTGGACTCTGGCCAGCTAGGCAGCACTGATTACGTTAATAAGGAAGTCTCAAATTTTTCAAAACAGGAATACATAGATGTAGTTAACCGTTGTAAGCAGTACATTATTGCTGGAGATATAATACAGGTGGTGCCATCTAGGCGCATTGCTAGAAACACTTATGCAGAACCGTTTAGTATTTACCAGGCTCTTCGAAAGCTTAATCCGTCACCATACATGTACTTTCTAAAGATGGATGACTTTTACATTATAGGTGCGTCTCCAGAAACGCTCGTTAGAGTAGAAGAAGGCTTTGTTTACAACTACCCCCTTGCAGGTACTGTACGTCGCGGAGTAGACGCTGAAGAAGATGCTAGGTTGGAGGAAAAACTTCGGAATGACGAAAAAGAGATGGCAGAGCATGTAATGTTGGTGGATCTGGGACGCAATGACGTCGGTAAAGTTTCCGAGTCTGGTTCTGTTAAAGTGAACGATCTAGCCCGAGTAGTTAAGTATTCTCATGTTATGCATCTTGAGTCTGAGATTCAAGGAAAATTACGTAAGGATAAAACCATCTTTGATGCTTTGAGATCTTGTATGCCGGCAGGCACTCTTTCAGGAGCTCCCAAGATTCGGGCTATGGAAATAATTGCAGAGCTTGAGCGTGAAAAGCGCGGTCCTTATGGAGCTGCAATTGGATACTTTGGTTTTCATGGCAATATGGACACTGCGATACCGATAAGGACAATAGTGATGAAGAATGGGGTGGCTTATCTCCAAGCTGGTGGAGGGATTGTTTATGATAGTGACCCTGAATCTGAATGGCAGGAGACCGTTAACAAAATGGCAGCACCGGCGAGGGCTATTGTCGTCGCAGAAGAGTCGTATCACTCAAAGTAGTTCTAGCACCATTTGTTTCAAATAACACTGATAATAAAAAAGACAATGATTTTATTAATAGATAATTACGATAGTTTTACCTATAACCTTTATCAATATTTGACGGAGTTGGGCGCCAAGGTTACTGTCGAGCGTAATGATTGTATAAAACTTGGTGATGTCAGGCGTTTAAGGCCAGCAAAAATTGTAATTTCACCCGGTCCATGTACTCCTATTGAAGCTGGGATCTCTACTGATGTTATACGTGAATTTGGAATGGACGTTCCAATTTTGGGGGTGTGCCTTGGCCACCAATGTATAGGTCAAGCTTTTGGTGCTACCGTAGGTTATGCTGGGGAGATAGTGCATGGTAAGACTTCAATCATAAAGCATGATGGAGAAGGAGTATTCCAAGGTATACCTAATCCAATGAAGGGCATACGTTACCATTCCCTCGCTGTATACGAGGATACTCTTCCATCTGAGCTTAAGGCTACGGCTTTTTCAAATACGAATGTGGTAATGGGGTTACGCCACACAGTTTATCCGATAGAAGGTATACAATTTCATCCAGAGTCAATAATGACTGAGCATGGTAAAGACCTACTAAGAAATTTCTTGGAAGGTAACTGAATAGGAAAAACTAGCCAACTGTTTGGTGAATGTATTTTCTGAGAAACAATTCCTAGTTTTTGGGCAGGGCGGTAATAATGATTAAAGAGGCGATTGCACTACTGGTTCAAGGTGAGACTCTCTCACAAGAACACTCGGCGAGCGTGATGAATGAAATCATGGATAATGAGGCTACCGAGGCGCAAATAGGATCTTTCGTCACGGCACTTCGAATGAAAGGTGAGACCGTTTCCGAGATAACTGGCATGGCTCAAACAATGAGAGAAAAATCTCTGAATGTGTCCATTAGTTTGAAAAATAAAAAACTTGTGGACACTGCAGGGACTGGTGGTGATGGCCAGAACACCATGAATGTTTCAACTGCAGCTGCTATTGTAGCTTCTGCTGCTGGGGCAAAGGTTGCAAAACATGGCAACCGCGCTGTATCTAGCATGTGTGGTAGTGCAGATATACTTGAAGCTGTCGGAGTGAAGGTGGACTTGTCGCCTGATGGCGTAACGAGATGCATTGATGAAGTTGGCATAGGATTTATGTTTGCCCCTATTTTCCATCCCGCAATGAGGTATGCAGCGGCTCCCAGGAGAGATATTGGAATAAGAACGGTATTTAATATCTTGGGGCCTCTTACCAACCCTGCTAATGCAGATGCGCAGGTGTTAGGTGTGGCTGATTCAAAATTTGGTGACTTGATGGCTCAGTCTCTGGCTTTATTGGGGACGCAACGGGCTATGGTTGTACATGGCAATGACGGGTTGGATGAATTATCTATTACAGGCGCCACTAGCATTTGGGAACTTTCTCACGGTGAAATAAGATCATACACTATCGTTCCGGAAGATGTGAATATGAAAAGAGCTGAACTCAAAGATTTACAGAGTGGAAACTTAGAGCGTAGCCGGGATATTTTCAATAGTGTGCTTGAAGGAATTCCTGGCCCAGCTTTGGACATAGTGTTGTTGAATGCTGCTGCGACACTGGTTGTTGCAGAAGAGGCAGAGAATCTGTCAGTCGGAGTCGCACGAGCGCGCGAAGCAATAGTTAGTGGTGCCGCGGTAGAGAAAATAGGAGCATTTGCGAAGTTGAGCCAGAAGCTCAGTTAGAGTTGTAAACGGGCTGAATATAAATTGAGTCTTTGAAATATTAGTTAGATAAATTAGGTGAATTCAGGGTTGTTATGGCCAGTACAATTCTTACGAAAATTGTGAATAAGAAAATTGAGCGGGTAAGGGAGCAAAAATTAGCCATGCCTCTGCCTGTGCTTGAATCTATCATTCCAGACTTGGCGCTGCCTAGAAATTTCTCAGGAGCGCTTTGGGGTTCTGACGTAAGATTGATAGCTGAAGTAAAAAAGTCCTCCCCTTCTAAAGGCCTTCTCAGGAGCCCTTATAACCCTGTGAGTTTAGCTTGTACATACGCAGAAAATGGGGCTGCGGCGATATCTGTCCTGACGGAAGCGGACCATTTTGATGGAAGCTTAGATCACTTAACGGCGGTAAAGAAGGGATTGGGGAATTTACGCCTACCTGTGTTGCGTAAAGATTTCATATTTGACCCGTATCAGATCGTGGAATCCCGTGTCGCTGGAGCCGATGCCATTTTGCTAATAGTCGGGATTCTAGGTGTGGATCAAATTAAAGAATTACTTGAGTTGTGCCAGTCTTTGTGGATGCAGGCACTCGTAGAGATACATTCGGAAAAAGAGCTTGATATTGCTCTAGATGCAGGGGCTGATGTTATAGGCATAAACAATAGAGATCTCAGTACGTTTGAGACGGATGTATCACTTTCTCAGCGACTTAGGCCGTTGATTCCCAAAGGTAAAATAGTTGTGTCGGAAAGTGGTATAAAATCTAGAGAAGACATAAACCTACTAAGGAAATCTCGTATAGATGCGGTCTTGGTGGGTGAGGCTATCATGACAGCCGATGACGTTGGGACGAAAGTTAGAGAGTTGGTTGGATCATGACTGAGGTTAAGATTTGTAGTGTTCAGTTAGTAGACCATGTTTTAGCGGCTGCCGAAGGTGGCGCAGACTATGTCGGAATTAACTTTGTGCCTGGCGTAAGGAGGCAGATTGTTCAGAGTGAAGCAAAGCGAATGGTCCAGGAGTTTAGGAATGAGTATATCTACTCAGGTCCTAAACTTGTAGGAATTTTTGCGGATCAACCTATAGATGAAGTCAACCACATTCTTGATGATTGTGACCTAGATATGGCGCAGTTAAGTGGTCATGAATCAGTAGAATATGCGCGTTGGGTTTCAAAACCTGTGATTAAAGCGATACACGTTTCTATGAAAAAGGCTATTGAAGAGAGCATTCAGGGGATCGGGCCTTTAATCAGGCAGTTTCACGCTTTGGGGATTTTCCCGCTTCTGGATCCGGATGTAGGTTCGGCTCTTGGTGGGACTGGAACGACGTTTGATTGGTGTATAGCAAAAGCCTTAGTGGGTGAAGGCGACTTTATTTTGGGGGGAGGCCTAGATCCAGATATAGTGGTCTCGGCTGTCCAAAAGGTAAGACCGTGGGGGGTAGATGTATCTAGTGGTGTTGAGTCAAATGGAATCAAGGATACAGAAAAGATCAAGAAATTTATTAGAAGAGCCAAGGCACAGAAGGAGTAGTAACCGTGACCGAAAGAGTTCCGAATGAACAAGGTAGATTCGGTAAATTTGGTGGTCGGTTTGTTCCAGAGACACTTATGGCTGCACTGCAGCAATTGGAACGAGCTTACGAAGAAACAAAGGTGGACGACACTTTTGGAAAAGAATATTTGTCCCTGTTAAAAAATTATGTTGGTCGCCCTACTCCTGTATATCATGCTACTAACCTTAGTAAACAGCTAGGTGGCGCTCAAATTTATTTGAAAAGAGAGGATTTGGCACACACAGGTGCTCACAAGATCAACAATGCTCTAGGGCAGGGGTTGTTAGCTCGCCGGTTGGGCAAAAAGAGGGTTATAGCTGAGACTGGAGCAGGGCAACATGGTGTTGCAACGGCAACTGTATGTGCAATGTTGGGATTAGAGTGCATCGTGTATATGGGTGACGAAGACATTAAGCGCCAAATGCCTAACGTATATCGAATGCGACTTCTTGGAGCTGAAGTTCGGCCAGTGACTAGCGGCACTAGAACCCTTAAGGATGCGATCAACGAAGCGATTAGAGACTGGGTTACAAATGTGGTCGACACTCACTATTTGATTGGTAGCGTAGTGGGCCCACATCCTTATCCTTTGATTGTGCGAGATTTTCAGTCCGTAATTGGGACTGAGGCTAAAAGCCAGATATTGGAAATTTCAAACAAATTGCCTGATTATGTTGTTGCTTGTGTAGGTGGAGGTAGCAATGCAATTGGGCTATTCCATGCGTTTGTATCTGAAGATGAGGTTAAATTGATAGGAGTGGAAGCAGGGGGACAAAGTATTGAGAGCGGGAAACATGCAGCATCAATCTTTGCAGGTCGACCTGGTGTCTTGCACGGGTCCTACTCTTATTTGCTACAAGATGACGATGGACAGATCATTGGTACGCATAGCGTCTCAGCTGGACTTGACTACCCTGGAGTAGGTCCAGAGCACGCTTATTTGTCAGATAGTGGACGAGCAACTTATGTGGCTATAACCGACAAAGAGGCTTTGCAAGGGTTTCAGCTGCTAAGCCACACCGAAGGAATAATCCCAGCATTGGAGCCCGCTCATGCGATTGCATACGTGGCAAAACTCGCACCAACATTAGGTGAGGACTCAATAGTACTTATTGGGTTAAGTGGCAGAGGGGACAAGGACCTAGAAGCGGTACAGAACTTGCTATGAATGGGTTTGCTTTTATTCAACCAATTCTAAGGCCGAATGCTTTTAAATCTTGAATTTAGGTCAATGATCGCTGACCCAGGCGTAGTTTTATATCCTTCATCGTTTTCGATCCAAATAGTGCAATCAATCAAGAATAGTCCATTTTCCTCGTATAGTCTTGAAACGAATCCTTTGCAAATAAGAGTGGAGTTCGCAAGGTCCATACCTCTATGCTGACAAGTCAACTGTATTAAGCGTCCAGATTGTTTAATCCAATCTGTGATCAATTGTGCTAGAAAAGCGTTTTTCAACCCTCCTTGTACGATGACACCTGGCAAACCTATGCTTTTGGCGTACTCTTCGTCGTAGTGGATAGGGTATAGGTCTCCAGTGACCTTCGCATAGTTCAGTAGCATTTCTTTTGTAGGATACTTTTCTAGAGAAGGTATCTCAATGCCTGCTTGTAAATCTTCCCAATACATTATTTGTAGCGTCCTTTACGTTTGATCAGTAGGTTATTCGTGTCCATTTATGTGTCGCTACAACTTTACCGTGTTGATTTGTGTATTTAAATTCCCTTGTCCAAATAAACATATGCCCCAATTTCCCAAATTTCTCTGAAACGGTTATTAGTTTATCCACAACAGTTATGTTGTCTCCAGATTGAACTGGCTCAAGATATTCCCATTCACTTCCGCCATCTAGAAGGTGATCCTCAAGATTTTCCGGATTATTTTCTGAACATCGACTCTTCAGCGTGCGAAGAAAAGTTGGAGGGGAGATAATATTATTTAGGCCATGACGTTTCGCAATTACTCGGTCCCGATATATTTCGTTCAAATCACCTACGGTTTCAGTGAAATTTTTGATGTCACTTACCTTTATTACGTATGAGATTGGTTGGGATTCGAGTCCAATGAAACGTTTAAATCTCGGGTCAGAAATAGCGTCGAATTCGTTCATTTTTACCCGTGTCCAGCGTCATAATCAATCTTACGTAAAGGGGCAAGTATAGAATCCCTGTGCTCCAACCAGTAATTGCGCTCGAGCTCCATCCTAATGAAATCTCTCCCGCTGCGGTGTATCTTTCTTTTTTGTCTAAACCCACACTTTTCGAAGCTTCTTTGTGCTCTGAAATTCCAATCTAAAGTGTGTAGATATAGTAGACGTATTTCCTTAGTCATAAACATATAGTCTATTATTCCCGCCAAAGTGTGATAGCCGAAGCTTTTGTTCCAGTATTCCCGCTTGCCGATCATGATACCTAGTTCAGCTTCTCTAAAGTTCAAATTTATGTCATAGCACATCACGTTTCCGATATGAAATCCGCTTAGATCGTCTATGGCAAATTTCATCGATGAATGTGACTGGCGATTCAAGTCATCTTTGTAAAACCTTAGGAACTCATCAAATGACTGCCTAATAGGGCTTGAGGCGTCTAGTTCAGCCAATTCATCGTCAAGTCGCCAAGCATAATCATCTTTAGCATCCTCTAGTCGCTTCGGTCTGAGAATTACTTTGCCGGCTCTAATTTGGTCCAATGTTATTGCCTGTGTTCATTAATATCGCCATTGAAGATAGTAGTATGTGCAACCTTGTGCGCTAATTGGACCAAGACTTAATCGTCTTTGGAGGAGTGATCTTTTTAATACTATTCGCACAGCTGTTAATAATTCTCATATTAGATTTGGTGCAATCTTAAGGGCTTTTTCAACTATTCCGACTTCATCACTATAAGTCATGATTTTCAATACGTCATTTTCTGAGTGCCAACCAACTTCATCAAACTCGGGATCATGCAAAGAAAAATCTCCACCAATTGGCTCCATAAGGTAAAAGTGAACCCTTTTTTCACATTTCACATTGTCTTGTTTCCGCATGAACGAGTATTCAATGTAGCCCAAAGAGCCTAGAATTTTGACTTCCAGGCCAGTTTCCTCTCTGACCTCTCGTAGCGCGGTTTGCTCCATAGATTCACCTATTTCGGGAGTACCCTTTGGTAGAGCCCACAAAACGGGAGCTTTGCTATGGCACAGGGCAATTTCGATTCCATGTCTTGACCTACGGCAGACGACTCCTCCCATAGAGACATGCTGTTCAACTTTTTTCATTTTTATCCTTCTGAGAAAGCTTTTCTATATCAAATTGGATAGTTATGCTTGTTTTTTAGTATACCCGTAAATCGCGCTCAATAAACTGTCCTAAGGGATTTGATTATTTGAATTTTACTGCGGAACTAAAAAATATTTAGTCGGCAAGGACTAATTCATTCATATAGATACAGACTGACAACTTGCTTGAGGTGCTCGTAGATTGGGAAACAACCAAATGTGCTAATATCCGATGATTGGTGTAGGCAAAACTTCAGGCTGATTAACATTAGGAGGAATGATGCAAGATATCTTGGCTGGACTGCGGATTATCGATAGTACAACGGCTGTAGCAATGCCTACGGCGATGCATATTATGGCTGATCTTGGAGCGGAAATTATAAAAGTCGAAAGCCATACGCTTACCAGAGATGAAACTGGACCATACGCGGACAATGATCCTGGAGAAGAACCTTGGAATAGAGATGCCAGTTTTCAGCATCTGCATAGAGGAAAGTATAGCCTGACGTTAAATTTAAAGACTGCCGAGGGTATTCAGGCTTACATGGACCTGGCTAGGGTTACTGATGTAATAGTGGAGAACAATCGAGCGGGCACTATGGATAGATTGGGCTTGGGTTACAGTGAGCTACGGAAGTTGAAGCCAGACATGATTTACTTTTCGAATACTGGCTTTGGTCATACTGGGCCTTGGAAAAGATACGCTGGCATTGGAAGTATGCTAGAGCTTATTTGTGGGTTGAGTCAATTCACTGGGTATCCAGATGAAGGAACCCCTCGCAGAGTAGGAGCAGCATGGTTTGATTTGCATGTTGCATGGATGGCTGTGTTTGCAATCATGGCTGCGTTGCACTACAGAGATGAAACTGGTAAAGGTCAGTGGGTAGACTTCGCCATGTATCAAATAGGCGTATCTACTCTAGGGGATGCATTATTGGATTATTCCATAAATGGGCGAAATGGACGTTTGATGGGAAATCGTCACCCTGTTCATGCTCCTTATGGAGTGTACAGATGTCAAGGCAGCGACAAGTGGATAGCGATCGGAATAGAGACTGACAAACAGTGGAGTTCTTTGGGCAGTATCTTAGGAAGTGGGCTAGTCGACAATCCTAAGTTTGAAGATCCGCTTTCTCGTAAGCACCACGAAGATGAATTGGATGATTATATAGCTAAGTGGACTAGAGATAAGAATGCCGAGGAGATTATGGAAATTCTTCAGGAGACCGGAGTACCAGCTTATCCAGTTAAGAATACCAAGGAGCTTCTAACTGATTCCCATATGGAAGCCAGGAATTTTTATGAACGATTTATTCACCCACCCGACTCTGGTATCGGTACTCGAGCCTACGTTGGCCGCCCTTGGAGAATGCCTCAAATGCCGTCTTCGATTCACAGGCCTGCTCCAAGGCTTGGAGAGCAAAATGAGCACATAATTTCAGATTTGCTCGGCTGGTCAGATGCGGAAGTAGCTAAGCTTTATTCTCTTGATGTTATGGGCAAGATACCGAGTAATACATTCGAGAGGAAGCCGGTAGACCTTGAGGCTGGCCTCGATGAAGGAACTATTGCAGAGATTGACCCTGACTTTAAAGAAACGTTGAGGTATCAATAAATGGAAAACATCATTGGTTCGGCACTAGGAAAGTTTCGAATAATCGACCTAACTATGGGTATAGCAGGCCCATACGCTACTAAGCTTTTTGCTGACTATGGCTCAGATGTTATAAAGGTAGAACCACCCGGGTCTGGTGACATAGCTAGAAGCATTGGGCCATTTCATGGTGATGACCCTCATCCTGAGAAGTGCTTGCTTTTCCTTTGTCTCAATTGTAACAAGCGTGGCGTTACGCTAAATCTCGAAACTCTTACGGGTAGAAAGATTTTTCGTGAATTGGTGAAGACTGCGGACGTGATATTCGAGAGCTTTAGTCCTGGCTATCTTGATGAAATAGGTCTGGGTTATGACGAACTGTCTTCAATAAACCCGAACATTGTTATGACATCTATTAGCCCATTTGGGCAGACGGGTCCTCATCGTAATTACGATGGCAATGATCTGATTTACCAAGCTGCTGGAGGAATAATGTATACCAGCGGCGCATACGATCGAGAACCGTTGAAACATGGTCATCCCCAGAGTCTTTATTTTGGAGGAATAACCGCAGCTTATGCTACTTCTATAGCGCTTTATGGTCGAAACGTGATTGGTCATGGGCAACATCTCGACTTTTCTCTTGCGGAATCGGCTGCGGCTCACCAGTATCAGCCGGTAATCAGGTACACATTTCTTGGAGCGATAGATCGTAGGGCACCAAAAGCTGACACTGACAATCTGAAGAGTACAGGTTGGCAAGGGATAGTTCCTACTAAGGATGGATTTGTGAGCCCAACCCTTCGGCCTCCTAGAAGGGCTCTTAGCGGCGCAGAAGCTTGGAAGGAATATGCGAAACTTATAGGCAGACCAGACTTAGGTGAGGCGCTTGCTGATGCAAAGACTGCCAAACAACGTGATGAGATATTGATGCCTGCTTTGAAGGAAATAGGAAAATTTGATTATTATCACAATATTATGTCTAACGAATGGCTAGGGGGTGTGGTCCAAACGTCTGAAGATTTGGTAAGTTGCCCTCAATTAGAGGAAAGAGGTTTTTGGACCGAAGTAAATCATCCGGTTATGGGGAAAGTTAAGTTACCAGGAGAGCTGTTTAGAATGCCTGAAAGCCCTTGGAGAATGCGATATCCTGCTCCATTGTTGGGTCAGCATAATTCTGCTGTTTATGCGGGTGAACTTGGGTACTCCGTTCAGGATGTTATTAGATTACGTCAGCAGGGTGCTATTTAGGTTTGAATTTCACAATCTAAACCCTAATGGATCTTCTTCAATAGACAGATCCTCAATTGCCGATTGAATTGCCGCGGAAACACTCTCGTCGTGCGTAGAGAGATGCTTTTGTAGAACGCTCTTAGCTGTTGATCCGCCTATGAAAGATAAGGCTTTAATAGATGCTAGTTGTATTTGGGCATCCTCATCACTAATGAGTTCTGATAGATATTCTATGCTCGATTCTTCGGCTAGCTCTCCCATAGATACGGCTGCTTCATATCGTATTGCAGGTTCTTCATCGCTGGCAGCTTCCATTAACAGGGGCAACCACTTTCGATCGGCTGTTTTACCCATTGCGAATACAGCACTCACTCGTACGTTTAAAAGGTTGCTCCCGTAAGCTTGGTATATCAAATTGTTGATTTCAGGGGTGTTGAAAATGGCAACTGCTTCTAAGGCTCGCCTCCAAACCTCTGGGTCCTCAACGTTTTTTTCTAGTAGCTCCAATAGAACTTCTTTGAGTTGATTGCTATCTTTTTGCAGCAGCTTTCCGCTCTGTGCCAAAATGCAGAACTTGCCGATGGCCGTCGCAGCTGATGCCCTTACATCCTTATGAGTATCATCTTTTAGTAGGGCTATCAAAGGGTTAATTATAGCTCTGTCGTCGCATTCCCAAAGACCATTAACAGCCATTGATCTAACTTTAGGATCTGTGTCCTTGAGGCAATGTTGCAAGATGCTAGTGAAATCCAGTTCAATGTCTGCTTCAGCCATATTGATTATGCGTTCGACAATAGTACGCCGCTGCTCAACAGATAGAGATTCCCAAGTGTTCGAAACTGAAAATAATACCTCTTTGCTGATGCCAGATAACTTTGCCAAGTCAGAGTGCTTGATTCGGTTGGGACTTGATACTATTTGTTCGAGCGAGTTATCAGATTCCATTGTTAGTCTTTCGATGACACGGACACACCATGGCAGTATATCGCTGGTGTTTTTAGGCTCCCGCTTATCCACTTTGATTCGGCACCTAGCGCTTCAATACTGTTTAGTACCTTATAGACGTTGCCTGAAATTACACAATCTTTAACACGTCCAATTATTTCCCCTCTACTAATTCGGTATCCTAAGAGTACATTTGCATTGAATTCACCAGCGAGAATATTACCTTGACCGGCACCAAGAACCTGTTCAACTATTATTCCATCCGAAATGTCTTTTACCATGTCTGCGTAGGGTACGTTACCTTCATCTATTATTAGCACTGTTGAGGATGGTGAAGGTAACGATGTCAAACCGCGCGAACCGTTTCCTGTACTTGTTTTCCCTGCTTGGCCGGCCGTTTGTAAATCGTACAAGAAGGTGGTTGCAATTCCTTTATCTACTACGGCTTTCCTTCGGCTTGCAACTCCCTCATCGTCAGATGGACTACTACCAGGCACAAGGGATAATGTTGGGTCGTCCCAAATAGTCAGTTTACTGTCGAGAATTTGTTGGCCTAATTTTCCTATTAATGGAGAGGAGCCTTGAACTATTGTGCGTCCGTTGAAGCCTGTCATCAGGGGTCCAAGGAGGATGCTGGCAACTCCTTGAGGTGTGAAAATTACAGGTAAAGAGCCTGAGGGTGATTTGGACACGGTCCTGGCATTCTCAATTTGCTCAGTGACGGATTTCAGAATTAGATCTGTGTTTGTTATGGGGCTACACGAAGCTTCACCGTCCCCGACGAAAAGCATGTCCTCTTCCTGAATTAGAGTACCGTGCAAGTAAACTCCAAAAGAGCTGGAAGAGTGCTGAACAACTCCACCTTGGGAGTTCATTATCGTTTGTGTTCCGAAAGATTTTCCAACTCTACCTTCACAGTTAACATCGTTATGTACGCTACGGAGTTGTCTAATTAGAGCTTCCCCTGTCTCAACCATTTTCTCAGTTGAATAGCTGTTTACCGAATCGTCCAAAGTATTTACGTCAGGATATGTAGTTTTGGCAGGAAATGTTAGTCTAGCTTCTGGCCCGAATGGAGCTACTTCAACCGCGGTGTCTACAAGTGATTGAGGGTAGTTAAGATCCGTAGTTGCAGCAAAGCCTATTCTCCCGTTTTTGATAATTCTGAGAGCTGCTCCCTCTGTTGCCCGCGTTTCCATGAGCTTCAATCGGTTAGCTTCGTAAGTAGCAATCGTTCCATTGCTACTTACGTGAAACACTTCAGCTTCCTCGGCTGATTTCAGGGCTAGTCCTAAAATATGCTCTATAATTTTCAAGCTCCACCTACTAGACAGTTCTGAATACGGATATGTGGGCTGCCATTTGATACTGGCAGTGGTGATTGCCCGCCTTTTCCACAACCTCCTCCCTGATTCATTTCTAAATCGTTACCTATGGCGTCGAGGTTATTCAATGTTTCAAACAAGTTGCCAGTGAGAAGTATGGGGCGTAAAAGCTCTTCTATTTTCCCGTTACGAATCATGTAAGCTTCTCCAGCTGAAAATGTGAACATTTCCATGCTAGTCATTCCTCCATACCAGTTTCTGGCATATACGCCCTCTTTGACTCCGGAAATAAGATCTTGAAAAGTGGCATTTCCTGGTTCTATGTATGTGTTAGTCATTCGCACTATTGGGGGGAATCGGTAATTAATTGCTCGTGCGTTTCCTGTAGGAGTTTCTCCCATTGCGGCTGCGGTTTCTCTGGAGTGAAGGCGTCCTACCAATAGGCCCTCTCTTATGAGATGAGTTTTAGTTGAAGGAGTTCCTTCGTCGTCGTAGGCATAACTCCCACGCAGTTGAGGTAATGCCGCCCCATCTACAACGTTTAGATGATTTCCTCCAAAACGGCGCCCCATGTACATAATCTCTTGTAGGCGTTTTTCTTCATAAACATGGTCAGCTTCCGAAAGATGGCCGAATGCTTCATGTATGAATACACCAGCAAGTACAGGATCCAAAATGACTGTGTGTGGTCCACCTTTTACCTGAGGAGCACTTAATAGATCAACTGCTCTTCGGGCTACTTCTTCGGCTTCTGATTCAAGTGACCTAACGAAAGAGAAGTCTCCCAAAGAACCTAGGCTAATGCCGGATTGTTGGACATCGCTATTGGCCCTTGCCATTGCTGAAAGGCGCATATTAACATCTATGCGTTCTTGTTGAACAAATGCCCCTTCAGAGTTAGCAAAGTAGGTTTTTCTATAGCTGTCACTGTATCCAATGTTTGCAGTTTGCACTCCGGAAATGCCTAATATTATCTGAACATAGTTGTCAAGAATCTTTTTTTTCTCGGCGATCGAGATTTGTCTCGGATCTTCTCCTAGATGAGGTTCTACTGTTTGATCATGTGGAGTAACCTTGGCCAACTCAACTTTAGTGCCCCCTACGTGCTTTGCGTGACTTACTGCAATCTCAACTTTTTCGTTGATTTCAGACAAGTTATTGAACGATGCGAATCCCCATCCTCCTTTATCTAGTGCTCTGACACATCCACCTACGACTGATGCCTTGGATACATCGTCTAACGATTTACCCCGATAAACCAGATTAGTTCCTTCAGCTTCCTCAGCCCTTACCTCGATATACCTAGCATTCTTTCCTTTAAGGGCTGTCTCTATAGCATTCCTCAATACGAGTCCTCCGAAAGGTTTTTTTGGAGCGGGAGCACAATGTCGCACAACAAATTATGATGAGGGTATTATTAAAACAAAACAAGAACGTATACTAAATAAAGTAATTTCGGAAAATTCATAAACAGTACTATTCAATATGCCCAAGATTATAACAAAAACAGCGATTAATATGGTGGAAGAGGTAGTTGAAAGGCTTTCAAGACAATATGGGCCATTTATATGGAAGCAACGGTTGGAGCCAGTATCAGAGCTCGTTACGACCATATTGTCTCAGAATACATCTGACACCAATGCTGCTAGAGCTTTCCAATCTTTGATAGATAGATTCGGGTCTTTGGAAGAAGTAGCTGTAGCAAGAATAGAAGACATTGAGGTATCTATAAATGTGGGTGGCCTAGCGCGACAAAAGGCGGCTTACATTAAGGGGGCTCTCAATCGAATTATAGAGTGTCAAGGGAATCTTAGCCTAGACTTCCTCCAGGACCTGCCTTTGGACGAGGCAAAAAATTGGTTAACTTCTATATCAGGAGTAGGTAAGAAAACTGCGGCAGTGACCCTTTGTTTTGCTTTCGGACTACCCGCTATGGCGGTAGACACACATGTTTACCGTGTGACCAAGCGTTTAGGTTTGATAAAAGATGACATTAGTGTTGACAGAGCACATGATTTATTGGAGCAAATGGTGCCTCCAGAAAAAATTTATCCCCTCCATGTTTCTCTCATTACGCATGGGAGGGAAACCTGTAAGGCACTTCGGCCTCTTTGTGGTGCCTGTAAGATTGCAGTTATTTGTCCAATAGGGAAGGTAGAGCACACTAAGTCTATCACTGAGACCTAGGCTATTTCTTATAAGTGACTCAATTTAAGTTATCGCGAATGTTGCTCCAGCTTCGGTTTTTTCTACTTCTATACGTACTGGGAACGACTCCTTTAGTTCATCTAGGTGAGTTATAATAATTATTCGTTTGAAATCTTCAGAAATTGATTGAAGTGTGTCGAGTATACGTTCACGACCGGATGAATCCTGTGTTCCGAATCCTTCATCTATGAATAGTGTTGGTAGAGGAGCTCCAGATCTGCTCGCTAGTATCTTAGATAACGCTATCCTGAGTGCCAGATTTATGCGAAAAGCTTCGCCTCCGCTGAACATTTCATAACTACGCGTCCCCAAAGTGTCTGCGACGTTGATCTCGAGTGTTTCTATTTGTTCCCCTTTCTGATTCTCCTTCTGGGTTTCGAGTTTAAGGTGCATAGTATTGTCAGTCATTCGACCTAATAATCTATTGGCCTCGGCTTCAAGCTCGGGTATCGCTGATTCTAATAGAAGTGCTTGTACTCCTGTTCTACCAAATGCAGTAGATAACTGGTCATAAATTTCTTGTTCGGCCATAATATTTTTTAGTTCAGCGGATTTGAGTTGAATGGTAGTTTCAGTATCTTCATATTGTTTAAGTAGAGTCGTCAGAACCGTGATTTCTTTTACTAAGGACTGGTGTGTGTGTTCTAGGGAAGTTTTGTTTGTTTTTAGGTCAGCATAGTTTTTTTCCAAGCTGGGGAGGGATTGCGTTTCAGCCTTTATCAGATCAATTTTGTCTTGTACTTGGGATCTGAATTGTTCACGTCTTTCCAGTAGCTCAGTAACACGATTTAGGTTCTCTATTTCTTGTGGCAAGCTGATCAAAGCCTCTTGTAGTTGACGATAGTGCTCTTTTGTTTCTCCTAGGTTTTGTATTTCTAGTTTTATGGCGCTATGTTTCTCAGAATTGTATCCCAAAGAATCTAATTCCTTACGAATATTCTCTAATTGTTGAGGTGCCTTTATCCCTTCCTCAATCTGTTGCTCAAGTGTGGCAATCTGCGCATATATAGTTTTTCGTCTTTGCTCTATGGTGCACGAGTATTTTTCAAGGCTTGAAGTGGTATTTTCAATTACCATTTTCAGTTCGTCTATTATTGTTTGATTTTCACGAAATTTGTTAGCTAGATTCTTACCTTCTGATTCGTATTCTGCTTGAATATGCGCTTTTGCATTCTGTTCTATCATGGTTCCGCATAAAGGACATTTAGCATCTGATTCATCGAGCATTTCGATCTTTTTCCTAAGTTGCTCCATCTCGCTACGCAGTCTCTGGTTATCAATTGTCAGGGACTGTTCTTTTACAATTGCTTCCTGGAGCTTGGTTTTTTCAGAGGATGTATTATGGTCTAAGCTATCCAATTCCGATTTGGAGCTTTTGGATTTGGTTAATTCAGCCTCTAACAATTCTAGGTTGTTAATCTGGGTTTCTATAGGCTTCATACGTTCGGAAAGCCGTACATAAGGTATTTCCTTTTCGCTAAATTCTTGATCTTCCATCGTCAGTGCGGAGAGTTTCGAGTAGCGTGACTCAATATGGATTCTGTTTTCGTTAATAGCTGTCCATAAGGCGACTCTTTTTTCGTGGACAGATTTTTGTTCAACTAGGCTCCTTTGCTCTTCATGATTTGATTCTACTTGACGGACTAGGCTGTTCAATTCGTCCTGTCGTTTCTTCATAGAATTTATGGTTTCGCTAAGGGAGCTGGTTGATAGGTTAGTGTTTTCTAGATCCTTCCTGATAGTTGTCAAACTTGTTTTCAGTTCTGGTAATTTGGATTCGGTATCCGATTTACCCTCCAATTGCTGCAAGAGTATATCTAGTTGCCCATTTAGCAAATTTGATTCGTTTGCAATTTTTCTAGCTTTGAGTCGAGCGCGCTCTGACAACTTCTTGTAAAATCCTAAACCTAATATTTCACCCAAGACCTTTTGTCTTTCGGCAGGCCTCTTGGAGGTAAATTCATCAGCTCTTCCCTGTACTAGGAATGCACTGTTAACAAAAGTTTCGTAATCCATCGCGACTAACTCACGAATTAGACGTTCAGTTTCTCTAACAGTGCTCCCGCCAATTCCTTGCCAGGCACTCACTTCAGTGTTGCTTGCTTCAAATGTAGTCTCGAATGTTAATGGATCCGGAAGGTTCGTATTCCCGTTGGACTTGTAGGTATCCACCATCACCTGTAGCTGAAGATCTGTGCTGCCTGATCTCTTGCCTTTACTTCGTGAATATCTTCGGATCACCCGGTAGAGTTGTCCTTCTTGACGAACTTCCCCGCCTGCTAGAAATTCTAACTCCACCCTCATGTCTTGTTGGCCAGTGTGAACCAGCTCATCTTGGGGCCGATGTACTGCATCTCCCCACAAAGCCCAAGTGATTGCATCTAGGAGGGATGATTTTCCATGCCCGTTAGATCCCGTAAGGCAGGCGATATGCAAACCATCGAGGTTTAGGGAAGGAACATTGTCTCTATAGCACTTAAAGTTCTGAATATTTAGCTTTACAGGAATCATATGAGATGAATTCTAACAATGCTCGAGGATTTAGTAAAAGAATAATCTTTTGCAATTCTCTTATGAACGATTGAATCGACTTATCAGACCCACTAGAAAATTAATGTATTGAGGCAACTTGTCTATTCATGTTGACTTACCCTACAAACCATAAAAACTTTACGCTAGAATGATTATATGTTTGATGCATTGACTGAAAAACTCACGTCCGCGATAGGGAAATTCACTAGGCGTGGTAGGTTGTCTGAAGCAGATATAGACCAAGGCCTCAGAGAAATCAGAGTAGCGTTACTTGAGGCAGATGTTAACTTTAGGGTTGCTGGTGATTTAGTAAATCTGATCAGGGACCGTGCAGTTTCATCCAAGGTAGTAGCAAGTCTAGCTCCAGGTGAGCAGATAGCTACTATTATTTATGAAGAATTGGTTGAGATATTGACTAGTGATAGCAATGCCCTACTGCCTTCTCCACAGTCTCCTTCCGTGGCCTTTATTGTTGGATTACAAGGCTCAGGCAAGACTACGACATCTGGAAAATTGGCTATGAAGCTTAAGAGAGAAGGCCACCGAGTACTTCTTGTAGCCGCGGATCTCAGGAGGCCTGCAGCAATTGAGCAGTTGGTGACCTTAGGAAAGAGTATTGAAGTACCGGTACATGCAGAAGCAACCGATAAACGAATCGACGATGTTGTAAAAAATGCCCTCGAGCACGCTAAGAGGATCTCTGCGAACTGGATGATTGTAGATACTGCAGGTCGGCTACATCTCGACGACGAATTGATGGAGGAACTTGAAAAACTTAAAAACATTGCGCCGCCAACAGAATCTCTCTTGGTTGTCGATGCTATGACGGGGCAGGATGCGGTAGGGGTAGCTAGTGAATTTAATGAACGGATTGGTTTGACAGGCTTAGTTATTTCAAAATTAGATGGAGATGCTCGAGGTGGCGCTGCTTTATCGATATCGAGAGTCACAGGTGTGCCAGTGAAGTTTGTAGGGACAGGCGAACGGCAAGAGGATTTGGAGACCTTTCACCCGGACAGGTTGGCGTCCCGAATACTTGGCATGGGTGACCTGGCCACACTTGCAGAGAAGGCTAAAGCTGAAATTACTGATGAAAAAGCAAAACAACTAGAGAAAAAGATGCGTAATGCGACGTTTGACCTCGATGATTTCCTCGAGCAACTTCAACAACTTAGACGCATGGGCCCAATTTCTGGCATTATGGAAATGATACCTGGTTTTTCGAGTATATCGAAAAATATTTCATCTAAATCTATGGACGATCGTAACCTAGATAAGGTTGAAGCGATTGTTTTTTCAATGACTCCTTTGGAGCGCCGCAAGCCTGAAATTCTCAATGGGAGTAGAAAACGTAGGATAGCTTCGGGAAGTGGTACAAAGCCTCAGGATGTAAACCAACTCCTGAATCAATTTAACCAATCAAAAAAACTCATGAAGCAGATAAGCTCTGGCAAGAATTTGAGAAATATGAGAGGGCTTCTAGGCTAACACCTAAATTAGTCTCATTAACCCCCAGTTCGGTCAGTTAATTTGCATGCGTACTTAGCACTATTCTAGAAAGTCGCGGAGCTTCTTTGACCTTTGTGGATTTCGCAGTTTTCTCAAAGCCTTTGCTTCTATTTGCCTTATTCTTTCCCTAGTAACACCAAACTCTCTTCCAACCTCTTCTAAGGTGCGTCCACGTCCATCTTGCAACCCGAACCTTAGTTGCAACACTCGCTTCTCTCTGTCGTTCAGGCTGTTTAGGACTTCATCCAGTTGTTCTTTGAGAAGTTGATAGCTTGCTGCGTCCGCTGGTGCTAGGGCAGTGCGATCCTCTATAAAATCTCCAAGATGAGAGTCTTCTTCCTCTCCGATTGGTGTTTCCAGCGAAACAGGTTCTTGAGAGATTTTGAGAATCTCACGGACCTTTTCAGAGGGTATATCCATATCCCAGCTTATTTCGTCACTAGTCGGCTCCCTGCCGTATTCTTGAACCAGTCTTCGGCTTACCCGCAGAAGCTTATTAATAGTTTCGACCATATGAACAGGAATTCGGATCGTGCGAGCTTGATCAGCTATCGCTCTGGTAATTGCTTGGCGAATCCACCAAGTGGCATAAGTTGAAAACTTGTAACCTTTACGATAGTCAAACTTTTCTACCGCTCTTATTAGTCCTATATTGCCCTCTTGTATAAGATCTAGAAGCGACATTCCTCTACCTATGTATTTCTTTGCTACACTCACAACCAAACGCAGGTTGGCTTCCGTCAAATGACGCTGTGCGGTTTCTCCTTCTTGCTTTATTTTGTCAAAGTGCATTTTAAACAGGAAGTCGTATGGTTCCATTTGCCGCAACAAGGCTCCCTCTTCCAATATTTCAGCAAGTGCCTCCAGCGTTGTATTGTTACCGATAATTTCTACGGCATCTTCTGGTAGGGTCCTCGTAAGTAATGAGAGAGATATAATGCCTCCTTCAATTTCCTCGAGGGTTTTACCTGCTTGATCAGCGACCTCTTGCATTTTCTCGTGATCTATTGGGGAATCCAATAAATTACGGTAATCCTGATCTGTGATAATGTTTTTCAAAGGGGTAGGGTATTTGAGGGTATGTTTATTAGCTAGATCTTCTGCAATATGACCGAGCTTAGCACTTTCTTGAAGCAGATGTAGAGCGATCTCATAGTTTTTTGGGGGGGCTCCATCCTCTCCAGCGAGACTTTTCTCAAGCCGCTCTATCAAGCCGCCACTTTCCATAGCCCGTGCCAGCCATCGCTCTTCTTTCGCATTTAACAACGACACTCGACCTATTTCACGTAAATACATACGTACTGGATCGTCAATCATATCTCCAGAATCAATCAGCTCTGGTGCTAATGTTCCTGGACGTTCATCCGTTGAGCTAGATTCCTCATTCCCTGATTCAGATTCACCACCTTCTGGCCAGTCCTCGTCTTCTACATCAGTTTCAATTATGTGTGAAGGAGTGCTTGCGACGCTTACCTCCTCGGGATCATCTGAATGCTGAAATACTGGGATAGGGATTAACCCTCTCAGGTCTTCGCTAGGCATTCCGCGCATGTCCTCATCACGCATATCTTCGTCTACGTTATCGTCAGGTCTTCTTAACATTGATCTCCTTATTCTATTGCTCAGAAGTCTGCGCCGAGCCTTCCAAGAAAAGGTTTCTTAGTTTTTCGTTTGTCTCCATAACACGCTTCTCAAATCCCTCTGGAACAATAGAGTCCTGTAAAAGAATTTCCTCTTCCTCTGCCTTCATACTTTTTAGCGAATTAATCTCTAGTCGTCGTCTGCAGTCTTTTACGGCCTGTTCCCGCTGATTTGCATCCAAGTCTGGCATTTGTAGTGATGAGAGATACTCTAAACGCAGTAGAAGGTTGTCGTTTATAGAGCCTTCGAGATCCTCAATTATATCACATTCTAGCCAGGTGGATAGGATATATCTGTCTTCTGAGTTATTAATAACGGCAGGGTTCATTCCCATAACAAAATTTCTTAATTCTGGCCACTGCAGAACAAACCCAAGTAGGTGTTCCTCCAAAACGCTTTTCTCTACTGTTTCGAAGGGTGATCGCAAAGCCTCATTTTGGGCAATTCTCCTTGGTTGTCTAATTGATCTGTTTACAGGTAGTTTCCCTAAACTTGCTTCTAGCGTAGGTAATGGTACATCCAATAAGTCAGCAAGGCGCCTACGGTATTGTTCTTGCTCGAATGGCTCGGCCATAGATGACAAAATATGATTTAATTCTTGTGCTGCTTGCCTTTTACCTTCGTATGATTTTATATCCCATCTATTGCCAGCCGAGGAAAACATATAGTCGATTAATGGCTCTGCATTGTCTATAATTCTCTTCCACTCCATAGCATTTTCTCTGATCAATGTGTCGGGGTCCTTGTCTTGAGGCAATATTGCTATTGAAAGGTTGATTTCTGATCCTTCACGATGATAGAGGGTGAAGCCATTTTTGCTTCTTGTCTGAGTTACCTCTAGTTGTTTCCATGAGTCTACTAAGCTACGGAATGTAGCCATTTGTCCAGCTGCGTCTGGGTCTAGTGCCAACACGAAGTTTTGGGAAGTTGCCAACAGTCGACTTACCTGAAATTTTGTTAGGGCAGTACCCATAGATGCTACTACATTATTGAATCCATGCTGATGTGCTGAAACAACGTCTGTATATCCTTCTACGATGATGGCATTTTTAGATTGCCTTATAAAGTCCTTAGCTTTGTCTAGCCCGTAAAGTATTTGGCTCTTATCAAACAGTTCGGTACGTGGGGAATTAATGTATTTAGGCTGTGTAGCATCGAGGGCTCTCCCTCCAAAGCCAGAAAGGCTGCCGGCATGGTCTCTAATTGGGAACATGACACGTGCACTAAATAGGTCACGGAAATTTCCGTCGTTGTATTGAATGGCAAGGCCTGCTTTGACAGCATCCGTTTCTGTAAACCCGTTAGATACTAAATGCTGTATCAGTCCCTGTCCGTTAGAGGGACTAAACCCGATCTCGAATTTGGATATGGCCTCAGTACTAAACCCGCGATTTTGCAAATATATTCTACCGGACATACCTTCTGGAGCTGAAAGCAAGGTTTGAAAATAAGTATTTGTCAATTCATTGATTTGATACAAATTGGTATTCACTTGTCTCTCAGTCATTTTTTTGTCTGTCGTGATGCCAGCTCTAACGCCAAGCACTGTTAATGCTTCCTTGAAGTCAAGTTTCTCTGCCTTCATAACGAACGTTATTAAATCTCCACCCTCGGCACATGCTCCGAAACATCGCCAAGACTGTCTTTCTGGGAAAACTATGAATGACGGTGTCTGTTCTGAGTGAAAGGGGCATGTGGCCTTGTAATTCCGCCCAGCTTTACTAAGGGTAGGTACATAAGAACTAATCACATCTAGGATGTTAAGTTTCTGTTTGATTTCTTCTGGAAGTGACATCTTTAGATAATCCTTGAAAAGATGTTGCCAGTGATCCCTGGCCTTAAATTTTCAGCCGTTCGCAACGCGTATCGGTCGGTCATTCCTGAAAGGTAGTCTACTACCATTTGTTTTATGGGTTCCCCTCTTACCCCATATTCACTTGGAATCTGGTCTGGATTTTTTTCAAAATGAGAGAAGAGAAATATCAATATCTCTCTCGATTTTGTGGATTCTTCCCCGGCGCTTACAGGCAGATACACTTTCTCAAACATGAAATTTCTTAGAAGAGTGAAAGCCTGCAATATATCGTCGCTAAAGGTAAGATTCGGTTTTGCATTTTCTTTGGACAGTAATTGTCTTGACGACTCTACTATATCTGTAACCATGGTGTTTATTCGATTTGATTTAGTTACACCTAGCATCTTTTTTGAGATAGCTGGTAAATATTCCTCTTTGAGAATTCCTGCTCGTGTTGCGTCCCCGATGTCATGGTTTAGATAAGCGATTGCGTCTGAAATTCTTACTGCTTGTCCCTCAAGAGTAAGATCACTAAGCAGCTCTTCCCTGAAGATATCTGATCTCGGTTTTGAATGGAGCTTAATACCCATTCGAACTTCATAGGTCAGGTTCAACCCTTCACCGGACTTCGCCAATATGTCTACTATTCTGAGGCTTTGATGGTTGTGCCTGAAACCGCTAGTGATCAAGTCGCCGATTACTTCTTCTCCAACGTGGCCAAATGGCGTGTGCCCCATGTCGTGTCCGAGAGCTATGGCTTCAGTTAAATCCTCGTTCAAATTCAATGCTCTGGCTATAGTTCTAGCTATTTGTGAAACTTCAAGAGTGTGAGTCAGCCGTGTAGTGTAGTGATCGCCGATCGGGGATATAAAGACTTGTGTTTTATGATTTAGGCGACGGAAAGCTTTGGTGTGAATAATCCGATCTCGGTCCCGTTGGAATTCGGTCCTAAGCTCGGATTTACTCTCGGTGATGGTCCTGCCTTTGGATGTTGTAGATCTGGATGCATAATCAGATAAAGATCGCTCCCGATCCTCCAACATTTGTCGTACGTTGATTTCCTTCATGCAATTACCCTTGTTATACATTAGAGAATATATCACGGTTAGAGCTAACAAACGTAGGGAATAAAGTCAATAATTTCTACCAATACAACTAAATGCTTAACACCTTATACCGTGATATAATCTGCGCCTACTGGGGACACTGAATTGCATATGTGTGCCCTTCGATGTTTGTTAGGAGGAAGTTTTGACCGAAGCCCGAAAATGGGTTTATTTATTCCGCGAGGGCAAAGGGGATATGCGGGACCTTTTGGGAGGCAAAGGAGCAGGTTTGTCAGAAATGACCCATGCTCAATTGCCCGTTCCTCCAGGATTCACAATTACTACAGAAGCTTGCAACTATTACTACGAATCTAAAATGATGTTCCCTGACGGTTTGTGGGATCAGACATTGGCCGGTATCCGAGAGATAGAGACCAATACTGGTAAGCACTTTGGGAGTGATAATAATCCATTGTTAGTATCTGTTAGATCTGGTGCGGTTGTCTCAATGCCTGGAATGATGGATACGATACTTAACTTGGGATTGAATGACAAAACTGTCCAAGGTCTATCCAATGGTATGGGTGGCAAAAGATTTGCCTATGATTCATACAGAAGATTCATTCAATTGTTTGGCAAGGTGGTATTGGATATATCGTCAGAGGAATTCGATGCCATTTTCGATCGTCAGAAGCTTAAGGCTGATGCAGTCAATGACACTGACCTGACCCAGGAAGATTTGGAGACAGTTGTCGAGTTATTTCAGGATCTGGTGCTTACTCGGACAGGGAAGAGTTTTCCCCAGGATCCTTATGAGCAACTTCAGCTTGCTATTAAGTCAGTTTTTGCCAGCTGGAATGGTCGTCGCGCTGTGGATTATCGTAACTTTTATGGTATCTCCCATAATCTTGGGACTGCAGTTAACGTTGTTGCCATGGTTTTTGGAAATATGGATAGTAATAGCGGAACGGGCGTGGCATTCACTCGTAACCCTTCCAACGGTAATAAGGTTCTATATGGTGAGTATTTGGTAAGTGCTCAGGGCGAAGATGTAGTTGCTGGGGTACGGACTCCACAAGACATAGAACATCTCAGGAACATTGATGCTGATTTGTATGATCAGATCGAGAAAATTGCTTCTCGGTTGGAGGCAACATACAAAGATGTGCAAGATATCGAGTTCACTGTTGAGCAGGGCACTTTATATATGCTCCAAACTAGGTCTGCTAAAAGGACAGCGCAGGCGGCTGTAAAGATAGCCGTGGACATGGTTCAAGAAGGCCTAATCACCAAAGATGAAGCTTTATTGCGCATTGAGCCAGAGCAAATAAACCAATTGTTACTTCCAAGGTTCGAAGATAATTCAAAAAGTGAAGCGGAAGTAGCCGGAGATTTACTAGCTATAGGTCTTAATGCATCTCCTGGTGCTGCTAGCGGGAGGGCTGTGTTCGATCCAGACAGAGCCGCCACTCTTGCATCAGAAGGTGAAAGCGTTATTTTGGTGAGAACGGAAACCAACCCTGACGATGTCCATGGAATGCTGGTTGCTAAGGGCGTACTTACTGCTCGTGGTGGAGCTACCAGTCATGCCGCAGTAGTAGCTAGAGGTTTAGGTAAACCATGTGTAGCAGGATGCCATGAGTTATTGGTTGATTACGATACTAGAACTTGCACCATAGGCGGGGTTCTAGTTGAGGAGATGACCGATATCAGTATCGATGGTACAACAGGCGAGATATTTATTGGGAATTTGCCCACTATGGAGCCGAATATTGCCGAAGAAACTGACCTTAACCAGTTGTTGAGCTGGGCTGATGAAGTGAGAACGCTTGGTGTTTGGGCAAATGCTGATACTCCTGAAGATGCTGAAAGAGGCCTGCAATTTGGTGCTGAAGGGATAGGTTTGTGTCGCACCGAACACATGTTTTTCTCTGACAATAGGCTTCCTATAGTCAGGCAGATGATTTTGGCAGCCCCAGGTGCGGCTGAGTTGGATGATTGGTTTAGGGACATCCAAGAAAAAAGTGAATCAAATGCCTTGAGTGAGCCTGAGTTAGAGAATCAACGCGAAAGGCAGCGAGCAGCCCTTTCCGTTTCTCTAGATGCGAAGCGATATTATGATTCGCTGGATAAACTTTGGGAGTTCCAGACAGCGGATTTTAAGGCAATAATGAAGGTTATGACTGGTAAGCCAGTAATAATTCGTCTTCTAGACCCCCCGCTGCATGAATTTCTTCCAAGATACGATGATCTGCTGCGTGAGGTGATGGAATTACGCATCAGGGCGGCGGAATCGGATGAGCTTAAGGCTCAAGGAGATCTTCTTGCTACGGTTGACAATTTGAGGGAAACGAATCCCATGTTGGGATTAAGGGGATGTAGATTAGGGTTGATGTACGGTGCTATAAATGAGATGCAGGTTCGCGCCATATTCACAGCAGCTTGTCAGTTGAGGAAAGAAGGGTTTGATCCGAGACCTGAGATCATGGTTCCTATAGTTGGTCACTATAAGGAGTTAGAGACGGTCAACCGCATCTTGGAAAAGGTCGCAAGTTTGGTGCAGAACGAACAAGGAGTTGATGTGCCATTTAAGATAGGGACCATGATTGAGTTGCCACGAGCTGCCTTGACTGCCGATCAAATTGCTAGGCACGCGGACTTTTTTAGCTTTGGTACGAACGACTTGACCCAAACTACATTTGGTATTAGTAGGGACGACGAACAGAAATTCTTACCTAAGTATCTGGAAAGAGGGATATTCTCTGAGAATCCGTTTAAGACATTGGATAGGGATGGAGTGGGATCTCTCGTTAGAATGGGAGTAGAAAAAGGTAGATCGGTTAAAGAGGACTTAGAGATAGGAATTTGCGGGGAACACGGGGGAGATCCTTCTAGCATAGAATTTTGTCATAAAGTAGGGCTAGACTACGTCAGTGCATCCCCGTTCCGTGTGATTGTAGCGCGGCTCGCTGCTGGTCAGGCGGCTATAGTTCTTAATGAATAATTACATTAACTGAGGAGCCTGATTGGCCAAGAGTCCTATTTTAATTATCTATCAAGGTACCTGAATCCCCTCTCGGAGCATCTTCTATTAAACGTGACCTCTCGAAGTTAACTTCCTGTTTTGCAGTCGCAATATCAGAATACTCTAGCCCTCTATCTAGCGCCCATGCGCGCACTCTATCTAACTTAAACATTTTCTTTAGTTCTATGACGGCTTTTTTTAAGTCGAAATCTTTGCATGAAAAAACATCTATATTGACATATTTGCGATTTGGGAAAGTGTGAATGCTAACGTGGCTTTCTGCTATTAACACGAAGCCAGAGACTCCTGAATCGATAGTATCTATTGCTTCGTGTCTGTAAACGTGGGGAGTACTTATCTTAGTCATCCCTATTTTCTCAGGGTAAGCGTCTAAGAATCCGTAAATAGAGTCTTCGTTATCTAGCTTATTGCTGTTTCCTCCATAACCATCTATTGCTAGGTGCATCCCTGTTCCTCATTGTGACAACTTGGCAAAATACCCCGACTAGAATATCATTTGTCTAAAAAATCACACAAGGCATAATCCTTGAGATCAGAATCTCGTGAGAAATCATCCGCCTATTTTGGGTATTTATGTTCATGGCGATGTGTCGAAGAAATTTCTTTTTCGCTATAAGATTATAACTCGCGTTCTCTCAGTTTTATGTACAGGAAACAACAAAAATGACTTCAGAATCTATGATAGAGGTAGATGGTCTAACCAAATACTATGGTGATTTTCCAGCTGTCAGTGGATTGACGTTCTCAGTAAGAAAAGGAGAAATCCTCGGATTTCTTGGGCCTAATGGAGCAGGGAAAAGTACCACTATGCGAGTACTCACTGGGTATATGCCACCTTCTGGTGGCACGGCTAGGATCGCAGGTTATGACATAGTTAGCGATTCATTGAAGGCCAGACAGCATATCGGATATCTGCCGGAGAACGTTCCTCTTTATACTGATATGACAGTTAGGGAATATCTTGGCTTCATGGGAAAGATAAGAGGCATGAGCAATGAGCGTATTGTAAGTCGAATTAACGATGTGGTCGAAATTTGTCATTTGGAGGATTACAGAGACACTCTTATTGGCAAACTTTCTAAGGGGTTTCGACAACGTACTGGAATTGCGCAGGCAGTTTTGCATGAGCCAGATGTTCTTATAATGGATGAGCCTACTATAGGTATAGATCCGATACAGATCGTCGAGACTAGGCAACTTATTAAGGATTTAGGGGGCGAGCATACACTTATTCTGTCTACTCATATTTTGCCTGAAGTTAGCATGATTTGCGAACGAGTAGTGATAATTCATGAAGGAGAAATTGTTGCAGAGGACACTCCAGAAAACTTGGGCAATAGGCTTGAGGGTACCGAGCGACTAACATTAGAAGTTAGAGGTCCTACTAAAGAGGTGACCAAGGCAATAAGGAATGTGAAGGGTGTACAGGATGTTTCTTTCACAAATGACGATTCAGGTTCGGGATTTTACAACATAATAGGGAAACGCGGAGATGATATGAGAGTTGATCTTGCAAAGGCTGTCGTGGACAACGGCTGGGGACTGTTGCGCATGGAGGCTGTAACTTTAAGTTTAGAAGAAATCTTCCTGCGATTAACTACGGTTGAAGGATCTTAGCATGACTACTACCTTAGCCATAATGAAAAAAGAACTTTCGGTGTACTTTAAGTCGCCTATGGCCTACATAGTTGCGGGCGTTTTCCTGGCATTAACAGGCGTATTTTTTATAGATAGCATAGATACTACGTTTGCGATCGCAGAAGTTAGAGGGCTTCTCTTGCGGAGTGCATTTTTCCTGTTGCCGCTGATACCACCTTTGTTAACGATGCGACTACTTGCTGAAGAACAGAAACTTGGCACGTTGGAACTACTACTTACAGCACCGGTTAGGGACTACGAGGTTGTACTCGGGAAATTTTTAGCAAGTTTCATTATTCTCAGTGGTACAGTGCTACTGACACTTTTTTATGTATTGATATTGACGATTTACTCCAACCCAGATCTCGGACCAATATTTAGTGGATACCTGGGATTCTTGCTCTGTGGTGGGGCAACTATTTCCATAGGGCTACTGGCGTCCTCTCTTTCGGGCAATCAACTTGTTGCTGCCGCCGTGGGATTTGGAGTGATTCTTCTTTTCAATGTTATTGATCAGATTACTACTATAGTAGGTGGTACAGTCGCAACAGTACTTCAGGCCGTTTCCTTAACAGGGCACTTTGATAGCTTTGCGCGTGGAGTAATTGACACGGGTGACATAGTTTACTACTTGATAGTAATGGCATTTTTCTTATTCCTTACAATCCGGTCTCTGGAATCAAGGAGGTGGCGATAATGTCAAATTCTCCTATAGGCGGTTCCTCTGAGCAAGAGGCAGGTAAAACCATGTTCTCATTTATTCAGAATGTTCCTTTCAAAGGTCTTGTCAGTTTAGTTTTGGCTGGTGCTGGGTTGGCATCGATGTTTGTTGGAGTAATTCTTCTTGTTTTTATCACTGAGCTACGGAGTTTTGGCCTAATAACGATAGTGCTGGGCGGCATTCTTATAACTGTAGCAGTAATGATTTCTCTTAATTTTATATTGCAGAGCATTACTGGAAGGCGTGGCAGATATGGCGCTAACACTATAGTAATGATGGTTGCTTTCCTTACATTGTCAGTTCTGATTTATGTATTTGGAATAAATGCTTCAGCTCGATGGGATGTTACTGCGACTCGGCAGTTTAGCTTGGCTCCTCACACTCTTCAGATTTTGGAAAATCTTGATGAATCAATACAAGTAACAGCATTTTTTGTGCCAGACAACCCGAATCAGGAACCGTACAGGATTCCAGCTGAAAATTTGCTTAAAGAATTCAAGCATAGGTCAAAAGGACTTTTTGAATATCGCTTTTCTGATCCTGATCGAGAACCAGCCCTTGCCAATCGCTACAGAATTACGGAGTATCCAGCTATAGTTTTCGAAGGAACCAAGAGTGGCTTACGGCACAGGCTAGCGGCTCCTTTGTTTGAGGAGCGAGACATTTCTTCTGCTTTGTTGATAGTTACTGGACAGGAAAGGAAGCAAATATTTTATTTGACGGGTCATGGCGAATTGGATATCGCTGATGCCGAAGCGGATAGCCGTGGAGGATTTGCAAATGCCCGTGTTGGGATGAACAATGATAATTATAATGTTTTCCCCCTGTCACTGATACAGAACAGTGAAATTCCTGACACGGCGGCAGCTATAATTGTTGCAGGCCCTACAAGAGATTTGAGCAACAAAGAGTTTGATTTGTTGTCAGAGTACCTGAGACTGGGTGGAAGAATGCTGTTGTTGCTTGAACCGAACCCCCCTCAGACATTTAGAGATTTGTTGGCTCAGTGGGCTATAAAAGTAGAGGATGGGACGATAGTAGACATAGGTAGCTCTTTGGCTGGTCAACCCCAAACGGTTCTTATACAGAGTGCTCAGTACAGCAACCAAGAACCTGTGGATGCTATAACAGCGCTTGTTGAGCAAAGCTATTTTGTAGGGGCGACCTCCATAATTCCGAGCCTTCCGCAAGACGAGATGCCGTCCACGATCCAATTATATCCAGTTGCCACTAGCACTATGTTGAGCTGTATGACATTGGATGAAGAGGTTAATGAATGCCCGAATGCAGACTACAGGGTTAGGATACCAGCCTTCGCGATGCAAGGTATTGCACCAATAAATGTCAATCCAGATCCGAGCGCAAAAAGTCAGACAAAGATGGTAATCTTGGGAGATAGAGATTTCGCATCAAACTTCCATATTAACAGCATAGGTAACCGTGACTTACTACTGAATTCTGTAAACTGGCTCGCGGAGGATTACGCTTTAGCCTCGGTAAGATCAAAGCCGGTTGCTTCTAGGAGGCTGATTGTGACTGGCAGGGAGATGCAGTTAATAAGGGGCATGAGCTGGTTCGTATTACCTGCTTTGATGGCGCTTTTGGCTGGTGTCGCCTGGTGGCGCAGGCGGTAGAATGAATTATAGGTTTTCATTCATTCTCTTGGTATTAGTAGCCATTGTGGGTGGTTATGTTGTGCTTTTCCAAATCCAGTATAGGGGGGAACCAGAACGACCTAATCCGTGGGTTTATGATGTGACATATGCGGATATAGTAGGTGTTCAGGTAACCCATGCTGG
>CAZBMS010000002.1:0-72768 GCA_964493125.1 uncultured Dehalococcoidia bacterium
CAACGGATACTAGGGGAAGTTTCAAAAGCAAGAAACGACTCTAGCAAGCCGGTACTGGCCGTAGACCTACCAACAGGATTAGATCCAGATAGTGGTCAAGTGGATCCCTCTTGCTCCGGCGCCGATCAAACTGTCGCCTTATCCAATCCTAAGTTAGGTCATTTCACAATGCCTGGACTAGTTGCAACTGGGAAACTTTCTACTGTAGACATTGGAGTGCCAGAAGGACTTGGAAGTAATATTACTTTGGAGTTAATAACTCCAAAGTTGGTCTCCTCACTCCTGCCAAAACGAGCCAGGCATGCCCACAAAGGTACTTTTGGCCGCCTTTTAGTAGTAGCTGGGTCATTAAACTACGTTGGAGCGAGCATACTAGCCTGCAGCGCAGCATACCGTTCTGGAGTGGGACTAGTAACTCTAGCTACCAGCGAGCGTGTGTACCCAGTAGTAGCTTCAAAGCTACCCGAGGCAACCTTAATCCCACTCTCTAGCACTGATACCGGAGAGATCGACGAAGAAGACGTGGATAAAGTAATTGCAAAGTTGCCAGAATATGATGCGATGGTCATTGGATGCGGTTTGGGTCAGCACAAGAAAACCGGGGCATTTCTCAGCCGCCTACTCCTAGAAAATCACAACCTTCCAAATATACCAATAGTAATTGATGCGGACGCTCTGAATTTCTTGGCCAAAATCGATGACTGGCACAAACATCTCAATTCAGATACGATTCTTACACCTCATCCACGCGAAATGGCACGATTGCTTAAGAGGCGCACTAACGAAATTCAGGAGAATCGCCTACTTATCGCAAAAGAAAGTGCGAGTTACTGGAAGAAAATAGTGGTTCTAAAGGGTGCACTGTCAATAATAGCTTCCAATCAAGAAACTACTCGCATAAGTCCATTTGCTAACGCACTCTTAGCGTCCGCTGGCACAGGTGATGTCCTAGCTGGCCTAATAGGTGGACTTCTTGCACAGGGACTGTCATCACTTAACGCTGCTAGCTGCGGAACTTACCTTCATGGTTTATCAGGCGAAAAAATCAGTCTCAGCATTGGCGATTCAGGATTATTAGCCTCCGATCTCCTAAACGAGATTCCATTACACATTAAATCTATAAAGGAATCATATGGAAACAAATAATAAACCTGCAGGAAATATAGGACCAAATGAAAAAATCCTAGCTTCCGTATTGGTTCTTGGCCATGCAGTCAAACATTTTTTCGTGGCTGGCTTTTTCATAATACTCCCACAGATACAAACTCATTACGGTTTAAGCAATGCTGGTGCCGGGATGATATCCACAATTAGGAATGCGGGTAGCGGTCTAGGCAATCTCTCTGCAGGGTATATGGCCGATAGATTCAACAATAAATGGAAAGAAATGCTATCGGTGTCGATTGTCATGGTAGGACTTTTTCACTTCTTAATAGGCTGGGGCAACTCATCTACATGGCTGCTAGTCAACACAACCATAGCCGGGGTAGCTATATCTTTCTGGCATCCTCCCGCGATAGCGGCACTTGCTGAACGTTTCCCGCAAAGGCGTGGGTTTGCTATATCACTTCATGGGACTGGCGGCAGTATTGGCGAAGCTTTAGGACCTATCCTTGTAGGAGCCCTCTTAACAGTCTTTCTATGGCGAACGGTCCTACAGATCGGAATAATCCCCGCCTTAATCACAGGAGCTATAACGTGGATCACACTGAAGAATCTCCAGGGGAGAACTCAGTTAGATCTTTCGCTTATGGGATATCTAAGATCCCTGTGGCAAATGCTTCGCGGACGCGGATTAATTACCACTTTAATAGTGACGGGCGGGTTTAGCGCGTCCCAGGGAATAGTTATGACTTTCTTGCCTATATATCTGAACATAGATCTAGGATTTACACCACTTCTTACCGCAGTTTTCGTATCTGGATCACAAGTGGTAGGGATCGTATCTCAGCCGCTCCTAGGATACCTTTCCGACAAATATTCAAGAAAGTCAGTTTTGGTTCCATCTCTTGCCATATTGGGCTTACTCACGATAGCAGTACCATTCGCTGGTTCTGGAGCTCTTCTATTAGTTACAGTTCTTTTAATGGGCTCAGTCTCATATTCGCTAATGTCCATTCTCCTAGCTGCTGGTGTCGATCAAGCGCAAGGGGATATGCCGGCAACTACTATTTCACTAGTTTTCAGTTCTGGTGTCATATTTTCCGCTCTCTCACCTTTTCTGGCAGGATTACTCGCCGATTCAACGGGTTTGAGCTATGTATTTTTCCTAGCGGCTGCGATTGCGATAGCCCTTAGCGCGTTCACTTTCACCCTAAAATGGGGAAAAGTGAACAACAAATAATATTCCTTTAAAAATTCCTCCAAAAAGGGGTTGACAGCATATTTGGAGATAGTGATAGGATGCAATCGACCTGAGTGGCTGCATGGTGGGAGGCACCGACTGGACGGTTCTCGTCGGGCAACCGAGGGGCCGATTGGCCGGATCTAAACCAAGCATCAGTCACTCGGGTCGTTTCTTTATCCCCATAAATGGCAATTAGAACAATAGTTGCTATAATGAAGTAAAACGGCGGCGACATTTGCGGCGACCGATATGTTATTGACAATAGACATAGGCAACACAAACATCACGCTTGGAGTGTTCCAAGAAGCCGATCTTCTGGCGACTTGGAGGCTTTCTACTACCCCACAAAGAATGGCTGATGAATACGGCCTGAACGTGATAAGTCTTCTCTCACTCGCAGGTATATCTCCTGAAAAAGTTAACGCGGTAGCAATATGTAGCGTTGTCCCGCCTTTAACTCAAGTTTTTACTGAACTTTGCAACCGCTACTTCAGTAATGAACCGCTGATTGTAGGTGCCGGGGTACGTACAGGAATAAAGATACTATATGATAACCCTCGGGATGTAGGCGCCGACCGAATAGTAGATGCAGCAAGTGCTTATAAACTTTACGGAGGGCCATGCATTATCGTCGACTGTGGCACAGCCACAGTTCTTGATGCTGTTTCTGATAAGGCTGAATATCTCGGCGGAGCCATTGCGCCAGGATTAAGACTTTCAGCAGAAACTTTATTCTCAAACACATCACAGTTGCGGCGAGTCGAATTGGAAGCTCCGCGCACAGTGATCGGCAAGAATACTACTCATGCTTTACAGGCCGGATTGATCCTAGGAAACGTGGATCTCATTGAAGGGATGGTTAAGCGATTCAAGGCTGAGTTAAACAGCAATGTCGTAAAGGTAATAGGCACTGGCGGCCAATCAACACTCATAGCTAAAGAATCTGATGTTTTTGACTTCGTTAATTTGGACCTTACGCTTATAGGACTACGAATAATCTATGAACTGAACAACACTGATAACCTTAAAGGGGATTTACAGTGAACTCGCCATTTGAAAACAAAAATATAGTCCTAGGTGTTACTGGAAGTATAGCTTGCTACAAAGCTGCTGACTTATGTAGCAAGCTCGTTCAACTCGGAGCAAATGTAGACGTCATCCTAACTGAATCAGCTCAGCAATTTATAAGTCCACTTACATTCAGGAGTATCACCCATAGACCAGTGATAACTGATCTTTACGATCCAGAGTCAGAAATTGCTATGGCGCATGTTGCTTTGGCACAAAGGGCTGATTTAGTTGTAATAGCACCCACAACGGCCAACATGATAGGTAAAATAGCATCTGGACTCGCAAATGACCCTATATCACTAACAGTTATAGCAACCTCTGCTCCATTAGTCTTAGCACCAGCTATGGATGCGAATATGTTTGAAAGCGCTGTGGTGCAAGAGAACGTTATAAAACTGAAAAAACGTGGGGTAAAAATAGTTGGGCCGATTGCTGGGCGACTCGCATCTGGACTCACAGGGAATGGTCGCATGATAGAGGTCAAGGAACTCATAGGCCATCTGTCGGCCGAACTCGGGAAAAATAACCATTTGGCTGGCAGAAAAATCGTGGTCACGGCAGGAGGAACTTCAGAATCAATAGACCCCGTAAGAGTCTTAACAAATCGTTCATCGGGGAAAATGGGCTATGCAATAGCGGAAGCAGCGCGAGACAACGGTGCGAATGCAGTCCTTATAACAGCATCTACTCAACTTTCCGACCCGTCCGCAGTAGAAGTGATACATGTAGAAAATACTAACGAGATGTACAAAGCAGTTATACGAACTTCAAAAAATGCAGACGCCTTAATTATGGCTGCTGCAGTCAGTGACTATAAAGCCAGATTAAAATCACCTCAAAAGATTAAGAAAGGGCCAACCAACAGTCAGTCCCTAGAACTCGAGACGAATCCAGACATACTGGCTGAAGCAAAAGGAGCTAAAGTGAAAGTAGGTTTCGCAGCGGAAACCGAGAATCTTTTAGAAAATGCGAGAATCAAACTAAATTCGAAAGGCGCCGACCTACTTGTGGCTAACAACGTATCTTCAAGAAATGGTGTGTTCGGGTCAGACACCAACAAGGTAACTATTATAGGAAACAATGGCTTTGTGGAAGACCTACCCAGAATGAGTAAGTACGCCGTGGCCCAAAACATACTTAACAAGGTCGTAGAACTTCTAAAAGACCGAACTTAGGCTAGCTTGAAACCTTCTGCCTCTATCGCCTTTACCTTATCAAGCCTGCGCTGATGGCGAGCATCACCCGTGTAGTTAGCAGATAAGAAAGCTTCTACCAGTTCTTTTGCCAACTCAATCCCTACTATCCTAGAGCCTATCGCCAAAACGTTCATGTCATCGTGTTCTACACCTTGATGCGCAGAGTATGAGTCGTGACACATCGCAGATCTGACACCTGCAACCTTATTCGCTGCGATCGAAGCTCCAACGCCACTTCCACAAACAACGATGCCCCGGCTAACTTCCCCAGATGCGACAGCACGCGCAACGAGTACGACAAAATCAGGGTAATCGTCGTTGGGATCGTGCTGATATGCACCTTTATCCACAAGTTCATGTCCCTGTTGTTCAAGGAAGGACACCAACTCCTCTTTCCAAATGAATCCCCAGTGGTCCATACCTATAGCGATTCGCACAGGCTTCTCCCTTATTAAGAAGTATCACAATTCTGTACGAACAGACGCAAGCAGTCAACTGTGATTGACTCAACTGAAGCCTTTATATAATCTTTTTATAACTAGCAAATATCGAGGTGTTCATGAAAGGTGTTACAGCCATTGCGAAAATCTTGAAAATGGAGTCTGTCGAATATCTCTTCTGCTTTCCGTCTAACCCACTGATTGATGAGGCAGCCAAGGTCGGGATCAGACCCATTCTCACCCGGACTGAACGGGGCGCTGTCAACATGGCAGATGGATACTCTAGAATCGCTGGCGGAGGCCGTATTGGGGTTATAGCCACGCAGTACGGTCCGGGAATAGAAAATGCTTTTGGAGGCGTGGCCCACGCTTACGCTGACTCTATTCCTATTCTAGTTTTACCCAGTGGAACAGAAAGACACATGACAAACGTAAACCCATCTTTTCCTGCTGCAATAAACTACAGGAATGTCACCAAATGGAGTGCTGATCTTAACATGGCTCCAAGAATACCCGAAATGTTGCGATATGCGTTTCATAACCTTAGAACAGGGAAAACTGGCCCTGTCTTATTAGAAATACCAGCGGACGTTTATTCAGAGGAGATAAAAGACAACGAATTGAAATACAGCCCAGTACTTGGGCAAAAAAGCGCAGGAGATCCCCAAGACATAAACCTTGCAGTAAGGACGCTACTTAGAGCAAAGAAACCTCTACTTCACGTGGGTCAGGGAGTGATACAAGCCGAAGCATGGGACGAATTGCAAGAATTTGCAGAACTTCTTCAGATACCCGTTATGACAATAACTCCTGGTAAAAGTGCTTTTCCAGAAAATCACCCGCTTTCAATTGGGAATGGAGGGGCAACAGTTACAGGAATGGTCAACCACTTTTTAAATGAAGCAGACTTAGTATTTGGATTGGGTTCGACATTTTATACCTCACTAATGTCATGCCGGATACCTGATGGAAAAGTATTGATCCAGTGTACAGATGACGAAAGGGACCTCAACAACGAATACAACTTGCAACACGCCGTCCTTGGGAACCCTAAGCTAATCCTCAGGCAATTAATCAATGAGGCGAAGTACCAAATTGAATCCAAGGCTGCCTACTGGGCTAATAACGTTGAAAATGAAGTCGCAATTCAGAAAAAAAGATGGCTCGAGGAATGGAAGCCTCTACTAACCTCTGATGAGATACCTATAAATCCCTACAGAGTGATCGCCGAATTGGATCAAGCACTCGACAAAACCACGACAATAATGACTCATGACTCAGGAAACCCCCGTGATCAATTAACCCCTTTTTACAATGCCACCCACCCTAACGGTTACATAGGATGGGGCAACTCTACACAACTCGGATATTCACTGGGCATATCTATAGGAGCGAAATTGGCGGCTCCAGATAAAACGATTGTCCATGTAGTAGGAGACGCTGCCATAGGCATGGCTGGGCTTGATTTTGAGACTTCAGTACGGGCCGAAGCGCCTATAATTACTGTTGTTCTAAACAACGGTGTAATGGGTGGATATAGAGATAGAATGCCAAGCGCAAGCGACCACTTTGGCACTCATCTCCTAGGTGGAAACTACACTAAGTTCGCAGAGTCCATGGGTTTAGAAAGTGAAAGAATCGAAAAACCCAATGATATCCGTAGGGGAATTGAGGCGGCACTCGAAGCTAACAGAGAAGGCAAATCAGCCTTGATTGAGATAATGACCAAAGAGGAATTTGCCTTCTCCAGGTTAATCTAAAACAGTAATAAATGCTTCTCTGCTGTGGGTTTTATCACTGTTGGGTCAAATCACTCATCCCTAATTAAGGACAGTAGATCTAAAATTCAACATGCCAAACGGAGTGAGTATCAGATTCTTAACGTAGGGTTTTACTAAAACATGGTTGCTTCCATGGTAGAGAGGTATAGCAGCTGCGTCCTCAACAATAAGTATTTCTGCTTGGCGATACAGACTTGACCGAACTGAGGGATCCTGCTCAGATCTCGCAGTCTCAAGCAATTTATCTAACTTATCATTCTTATAACCGCCTACATTATTTTTTGATTTTGAGTGGAAAAGTACATCAAGAAAGTTGTGAGGATCCAAGTAGTCCGCAACCCATCCATACGTGAAAAGGTTATCATCTAACAAGTCTAGCACGTAAAAATATAGGTCAGGGTCAGCGAGTTGAACCTCAACGTTAGCTTCCAAATTTGTTCTCCACATTTGGATTAGCCTAGACACTATGGCCGAAGGTCTATTTACTCCTTGTGCGGAGTAAATAAGATTCGGCAGCCCATCCGCTCCATAACTTGATTGAGCTAGGAGACGCTTTGCCTCTTCGGAATCAAACGATATTTTAGGAATCTTCGAATTGTAGCTTGGATGACCTGGAGGCAAGAATCCTTGAGCTAGCTCCCCAGAATCACCTATTCTATCTTGCACCAAAGTTTTCCTGTCTAATGCAAGCATAAAAGCTTTACGAACCAATGGGTCATCAAACGGTGCCCTGTCTGATCTAAATCCCACATAATGCACGCTGAATTCAGACGATTGCCTTAGGTCATCAGCGAATTGGTAATCTCTGCCTTTCACTATGGACAATTCGTCGGCATATATACTAGCCACATCTATTTCACCATACTCATACATCAAACGTGGAACGCCACCAAACAGCTTGTAAACAATGTATGGAACTAATGGGGGGTCATGATAAAAAATTTCATTAGATTGCAGCACCATTACCCGTCCTGGCTCCCACTTTGTCAACTTGAATGGGCCAGTTCCATTAGGGGTTGACCACCACGGAACACTGTTCGCCTCTACAGGTGTAACCTGATTCTCATCTACAACAAAAGTTGATGAATGTGTTAATTTTGATAGAAAATAAGCCTTCGGCGCATCTATAGTAACCTGAAGAGTAGATTCATTCACGACTTGAACTCCACTAATGCCAGGGGAGCTACCATCAATAAACTTTTCTACCCCAACTATATCTCCCAGGTACGTTCGGGCTGTCGCGGAAACAGAATCCACTCTCACTGCTCTCTCCCATGAAAACTTGACATCCCTAGACGTCACTTTCCTACCATCATGAAATCTTGCATCATCACGCAATCTGAAAGTGTAAACCGTGCCATCTGCCGAAACCTGCCAACTTCTAGCAAGATCCAGTGTCAACAGTGAGTACTCGTTGAACGATGTAAGCCCTGAGAATATTTGGCTGATATACCTTATTGTTTGTGTTTCTTGTGCCACTGCCGGATCAAGTAGCAACGGTCCGTCATCAAAATACAGAGTTAATGCTTTTTCCCGTGGAATGCCAAAAGGTTCAGGATCAACAAAAGAAACGCTGGATATTACAGTAAAAAGCTCTTCTTGATGAGCCTGAATTTTTTCCTTCGATGACTCTACAAGTATGACCAGGTTTTGTGATCCTCTTATAGCTGCGAAAAGTATGCCCTGTTCTTCTCCGTTTTCACCTCGCCACTGGTATGTAGTATGAAATCCTTTTGAACCGTCACCAAGGCTAATAAAGGACTCATCGATAGTACGAAAGCCAGATCGACTAAACAGTTGAGGTAGCATCTGATCTACCGCGGCGTCCGGCGTCACTATTTCTGAGTTGTAACCTAGTCTAACTTGCAAGATGGGAGCATTTTCATCATTCGGATCTCCCATAAGTGCCATCAGTGGAGGGTTAACTTGGGTAGACACATTCCAAAAGCTCGGGTATCGCAATTGGAAACCAAATGTAGATTCCGTAAAAGTGAGGAATGATTCCGGTATCTTAAGTGTCTCACTCTCAGGTGTAGGGCTGGAAATTACGGTCGCCAATGGCGTAGGAGCTACAGTAACTACAGGAGTATTTGTAGGATCCGGCGCTGAAGTAGCAGTAGGATCCGGCACAACAGTGTTAGTAGGCTCTGCAGTCGGAGAAGGCTGATCATTCAAGTCCGTTTCAGAAGCCGTTGTGCAAGAAATTAATGCAAAAATGCACACAGCAAGAAAAATAAATTTAACGACTCTGATCAAGATTCTCCCCTAGGCACAATTACTAAATCACCAATCTATGTTCTTTCTACACACTAAATTTGGATGTATGTTAG
This sequence comes from uncultured Dehalococcoidia bacterium, assembly GCA_964493125.1. Taxonomy (GTDB): domain Bacteria; phylum Chloroflexota; class Dehalococcoidia; order Lucifugimonadales; family QGNO01; genus QGNO01. Next base: position 9,166 of record CAZBMS010000002.1, read on the forward strand.
GGACGAAACGATAACTGCACCCACATTCGAACTCATATACCTTATAATAACACTGGAACGGCAGACCATTTTCACATCTTGAACAAAAAGATTCCATTAAACGGGGCACTGTGAAATAAAACTCTAACGGGGTATAAAGCTTGAGAATGAAAATAATCTTGGCCTTCTTATTAGCATTAGGGATAACACTAATACCCTTAGTAACTACCGCTGATGATGCAACCAAAGACATAACTCAGCTAAAACCCGGGCAGCTTATCGCCCCTTCTGACACAGTACGCGATCTCCTGTCTGGCCGAAACTGGCTGATCGCCACTGGCCAAGACCCTGTTATGAATTTTGATTCGACAGGTAGGATTGTTTCACCTAATACTTCCATCTCAGGATCTCCTTCTCAACAAGCAGGCGGGGGCGCGGCACTTGTTCCATACCGTGATCCATCAGCAAAGTTCAGCCGCAATATATTAATACCTAGTGACTTCTCTCAAGCACCTTTTCAAACCGAGCCAAGCATTGCAATCGACCCTAACGACCCAGAGCACATTATTGTTGGAATGATCGACTACAACTTTCCTAATATGACTACCTACTCCAGCATAGATGGGGGTGCAACATGGGAAGGTCCAGCCAGAGCAAAATATCCTAAATCAGACCTAGGATCCGCTGGGGATCCGATAGTAGCATTCAATCAAAAAGGTACTGCTTATCTCGCCTCTATCTCTTTAGACATAGAGGAGTTTGCTATCGGACCATTGGTAGGTTCCGCGATGGTATCTTCAATATCGATTGCCCGATCAGAAGATGGTGGTTTGTCATGGATAGAGCCTACTGTTTCATCAAGGGCTAAGTTCTCTTCTAAAGTTTTACCTAGCAGTGACGGAAAAGTTAGAGGTGAGATACAGATTGGATTTCTGGATAAACCATGGATGGCGGTGGGACCCAGTCCCGCGGATCCTTCAAAGGACATGATCTATGTAGCCTATACCAATTTCATAGAAACGGCCTCTATCCTTTGGATGGATGAATTGCCTTTTATCGCTTCAAGCAAATTGGAAACTGTAATAGAGCTTGTCAGCTCTGCAGATGGTGGTATTACCTGGACCACCCCAATTGAGGTTAGCCCTCGGGCTGTGTTCAATATACTTTTCAACTCTATTGATGCGGGTCAACCTGGTTCCATAAATTCGCCTCCAGCTCAAGCGGAAGCAGGTCAAGCTACAAGCAATCGCCAAATTGTCCAAGGACCGGATGTGGACGTAGCTGCTGATGGAACAGTATATGTATCTTGGGTTGATTCTACTAATGACGACTCTTTTGAGGGGCTTGGCGAAATTTACGTCGCAAGATCGGACAATGGAGGAAGGTCTTTCCAGGCACCTCGTCGCGCAAGTGGCTTTCTGGAACCAAAATTCAGATCTAGAGACCATTCATTCCGTTCCTGGGCTTCAGCTTTCCCCAAGCTCGCATTAGGAAGCAATGACGATGTCTACCTCTTGTGGGTAGCTATGCCTTCAGATGACCCGAATGACGACGGAGATGTCTACTTCGTGAACTCTAATGACAAAGGTAATAGCTGGAGTAGACGAAAAATCATAAATGATGACCAAGGAAGTGCATTTCAGTTCTTCCCGGAAATCACAATAGATCCCAATGGTCACCTACACGCGATGTGGGGAGATTTCCGGGATGACCCCAAGAACGTAAGCTACCACATCTACTATGCTACGTCAGATGACAGCGGAAAGAGCTGGGGAATAAACAGTCGTGTAACTGACTTTCCTTCAAACCCTAACAGAGCTTTTCCTGGCGGCCGGTTCCTTGGAGATTATTTTGCTATTGCGTCGACAAAAAATGACGTTTATATAGCGTGGGCTGACGGTCGCCTAGGTGAATTCGGTGGATTAAATCAAAAAATCGGGTTCGCACGTAAAAAACTTATGCCCGCCCCATCGATATTCATATCTCCTCCATCTGGCCCTGGCGGTAAGGATGTTGTAATACAAGGCTTCAATTTCCAACCTGAGCGTAACGTATTCCTAGAAGTTGCAGGTGTAATAGTTTCTACCACTCGGACAAACCCGGATGGAAGGTTCTCAGCTCAGATATTCATGCCGATTTCTGGAGAAGGAGCTCACACTGTTCGTGCGATTGAGGAGTCTGGAAACGTCGCTTCATCTTCTTTCTTTATGGATTTCGGATTCGATAATATTCAGAAAACAACAGAAAAAATCGACAAACTAACCGCTAGCCTAGATTTCTTGAACGGTGATAACACGAGCTCCAACAGCCTCTCCGAGGAAATAAAAAATCTCAGGGAATCTATCTCTCAGATTCAATCGGATGCCGCGCCTAGTGAAGGCAATTCACCATCCACTTTAGTCAAGTTGCTGCTCGCGGCATCACTCATTCCACTAGTTGCGGGTGGGGTAATAATAACCATACTAATTAGAAGGAACAGGGTCGCTTCAACGTAAGAGGCGTCTATCAAACAGAACACATATGAGTCATAGATTCAGATTCGCATTTTTACTTCTATTCCTTGCAATTGGATTAGAAGTAATTCCTGGAGTCCTTGCGCAGTCGAGTGGTGAATTCACCCCACCACACAACCAACATGGCCCTGCATCGGAGCGGATTCACTTTCAATCGTTCCATGTCGACTTAGCGAGTCAGTCTCTCAGTCAAGGTGATATGGACTTTTATCTATTCAGCTTAAAGACTGAGGCTGCCAGACAACTAAAAAATGCTGAAAACATTACTATGTATGAAGCCCCAGCTACATCGATTTCTCTCGTTTTGAATCCGGCACCGGCTCCTGATGGAGAAATTAATCCCTTTTCGATAAAAGAGGTGAGGCAGGCTCTGCAGTATGCAATCGATCGCAGATTCATATCGAATGAAATATATAAGGGGCTGGCTAAACCAATGGTCGCACATGTAGGCCCTTTTGATTATGACTACTTAACCGTCTATTCGAAACTCAAGACCCACGACATAAGATACGACCCAGAATTTGCCAAAGATCTCGTCCAAAAAGCTATGGTTAACTCAGGCGCAACATTGGAAAAAGATAAGTGGCAGTACAATGGAAAGCCGATACAGGTCAAATTCATCATACGGGTTGAGGATGAACGTCGTGAAGTTGGTGATCTGATAAGGGCCGAACTAGACAAGCTCGGGTTCACAGTTGTTCCAACCTATCTAAATTTCGCTCCCGCCATCCTCTCAGTCTATGGAACAGATCCACAATTGTTCCAATGGCACCTATACACAGAGGGATGGGGCAGAGGAGCAGCCGAGCGCTTTGACTATGGGACAGCTAACAGCATGAATGCTCCTTGGTTAGGCAACATGCCAGGTTGGCAGGAAATAGGTTTTTGGCAATACGAAAACCCAACCTTGGATGACCTAGGCAAGCAGTTGTTCCAAGGCAACTTCCAAAATATGGATGAGCGGAATGGGATCTATGAGAACATTACCACTTTAGCCTTGGAAGAGTCAGTCAGAATATGGCTAGCTACAATTGTGAACAGCCTACCAACTTCAAAAGATTTTCTAGGCGTTACCGAAGATATATCTGCAGGACCAAAATCTATTTGGACCTTACGCGAAGCTCACGTTCCTGGTAAGGACACTCTTACGGTAGGGAACCTGTGGGTTTGGACCGAACGAACAACATGGAATCCAATTGGTGGGTTTGGAGATTTGTATAGTACCGACATATGGAACAATCTTCACGATCCTCCATTGTGGAGGGATCCCTTCACAGGGCTCCCCATCGCTTTCCGAGCATCATACGAAGTGAATACATCTGGCCCAGGAAACAAACTTGACGTACCATCCAACGCCCAGTTATGGGATGCAAAAAACGACCAATTCATATCGGTTGGCAATGGTGTGAAAGCTACCAGTAAAGTTACTTTCGATTATTCGTTATTTTTCCAATCCAAATGGCACCATGACCAACCTATAACAATGGCAGATGTTCTTTACACAGTGGGTCAGGGATTTGACCGAGTTCTAGATGAAGATAAATCGAAGGTGGAATTTGCTTTAGCAGTCACAAGTAAACCATTCTTAGACACCGTACGTGGTATCAGGGTAATTAGCCCAAACAAGTTGGAAGTTTACGTCGACTACTGGCACTTTGTAGATGATTACATAGCAGAATACGCGAACATGTCGAGTGTAAGCATGCCTTGGGAAATAATGGCAGCAATGGATAAGTTAGTTTTCGAAGATAGGAGAGCAGCTTATACTGACACTGCATCCCAAAGATTCAGCGTTCCCTGGTTAAATTTGGTAATGAGCAACGATGTCCGTCTTTTGCGACGTGCGTTGATCAAATTACGCGATAACAATAATTATCCGAAAGACACCTTTGAAAGTGCCGGTGTTTCAGTCTCCAATAAAGACGCGTTTAATCGATATCAAGCGGCGTTAGACTGGATAGACAAGTTTGACATGGCTGTAATCAGCAACGGCCCATTCAAGCTAACTAGATATGATCCACCCTCTCAATTTGCAGAGATTGTCGCTTTTCGCGACCAAACTTATCCTTTCAAACCGGGAGATTGGTACAAGGGATCCCCTCCACAAATTAAGTTTTCGACCGTTGATTCTTCGGACATATTGATCGGCTCGCCATCTACAATAAATATCAAGGCAGAGGGTCCTGGAGTGATCAATGTACGATACCTTATTATGGATCCATCAAACGGTGAGATATTAGCGAATGGTATCACTAATAGAAATGACACTGAATATACGCTCACCATCCCTTCCGAGATAACTGGCAAAATGGTCAACGGTATATACCATCTATTCTTGATAGGATCAAGCGACAAGGTTTCGTCCCTCGCAGAACGTAGAGTTGACATTAAGGCATCTTCTACAAAAACTGATCCCTCAAAAACGGGTGTGTCTTCAAAGTCTGAAAGCACAGAAACCTCAACGTCCTCTAAGAAAAGTGGAGGATTCTCATGTTCCGGGCCACGACTTATACCAGTGAAAAGTTAACTGAGCCTAGGGAATTATGTCGCTAGGTATCACACTAACCGGGAGAGCCCTTTCCCTCTTCGGAGTGTTAATAGTAGTCCTATTCATGCTAGTTGTAGCTTTGGGGGCAACAGGATTTTCTGATCGCATATTGGGCGCGATAGTTAACGAGGAGATGCGAGGCATCCGTGAAGGTCTCGCTCAAACAATTCGTAACCCAGACGAATTAGAACAGGTGCTTAATACTCAACGCGAAGAACGAGAGAAACTTTATGGTCTAGACAAAAAGTGGCATCAAAGACTACCTGACATGTTATGGAGGCTCATGGTTCTAGACCTGGGAGAGGCACGTACATTGAGGAGTTTTGACGGTAGCCCGAAGGTTATAACAATAGTACTAGAGCGACTTCCATACACCATGATCCTTATTACTACCGCCTCAATTATTACGGCTGTAGCAGGACTAGCCATAGGCGTGAAACTTGCTACCAACGTAGGAAGTAAGATTGACCGCATAGTCTCATATATGTCTGCAGTTTCTTACGCCCTACCTGCTTGGTGGACAGGTATTTTGCTTATTCTAATTTTCGCATTTCAGCTAAGGTTGCTTCCAGCTGGAGGTCTACACAGCACCCCGCCACCTGAACACACCCTCATGAGATTAGTAGATCTGATTTACCACGCGATTCTCCCAATTATGACTCTGGTATTAGTCTCACTAGGAGCCTGGACCTACACAGTAAGAACCATGGTACTCAATACAGCGCAGGAGTTTTTCATTACCGTAGCTCGGGCGAAAGGACTGTCAGAAAGGAAAGTCACTCTCAAATACATCCTGAGGGTAGCTGCGCCCCCCTTAGTGACTAACTTAGTACTTGGACTGGCTGCATCATTGGGCGGTTCGATACTTACTGAAACAGTATTTAATTGGCCTGGAATGGGACGCCTATACTACGACGCCATATTAGCAGCTGACGAAGCGGTAATTGTAGCTCTCACATTCATATTCGCATTGCTTTACGTTACTGCACGTTTTGTTTTGGAGGTACTATATTTAATTCTTGACCCACGGATCAGGTATAGCTAGCTATGGATACAAAAGATTTCTTGACCACTATGCTGAGGAGCGGATCCGGAAAAGCTGGGGTTGCGCTACTATTTATTATAGTCGTCACGTCTATCTCAGTAGTATTACTTTTCCCAATGGACTTTGGTTCCAAAAGTTGGAATAACCCAGCGGTGTGGGCCGATAATCCCAAATCAGCACCTCCTTTTTGGGCAGAGTTATTCATGGGCAATAATTCAATTGCACACACAGTATTCGAAGTGAGCCCCAGGCAAACTCAAGATAAACTCATGGAGCATTACTCATTCCCTTATGAGTACAACAAAAACATCCCACCTACATTCACAACTCTCTCCTTCACAGATATCACATTTCATAACCGCCCTCCTTCAATAGAACTAAACGTAATACGCCCAGATGGCAGAGAAATAGTTCTCTATCAACAAGTAATAAGAGGACCTAGGCCGGATGAAATCAGCCCTTACAAAAGATTTGAAGAGACTCCTCTTCGTGTATTTCTTACAAGTGAATCCAAAACACTAGTTTCACTATCCGATTTTTTGGAAGCAGAATTCGACCTTAAATCTAGCCCTGAAGAATTGTCTGGATTAGTTGAACAAATCATTTTTGGCCAACCAAGTGATGAAGAAAACTTAAAGTTCGTTCCGCTTAAGGGAGTGTACGATTTTCAAATACTTTCCTATATGAATGATCCACATGATTCTTTAGGAAAGTTAAAGCTAGTGATCGGAGGCAATTCGTTTGGGTTTATGGGAACAGACTCGGCTGGTCGAGACCTAGCATTAGGGCTACTATTCGGGTTTCCAGTGGCACTCATAATCGGGTTGGCCACGTCGATTGTCGCTACAGCCATCGGGGCAACTCTAGGAATAATAAGCGGCTTTAAGGGAAACAAGACCGACGTCATCATTCAAAGATTTTCGGACATATGGAGTAATGTCCCACTGTTACCGATACTAATATTCCTGATATTTATCCTCGGACAAAAACTATGGGTTGTGGTAGTAATAATGATACTTTTTGGCTGGCCAGGACTAACAATTGTAGTAAGAACTATGGTTTTGCAAATTAGGACCGGTCAATTAGTCGAAGCAACAAAAGCTCTAGGAGCTTCCAATACTAGGATAATGTTTAGACACATCCTGTTTCAGATAGCACCTTTCGTATTAGCTCAAATGATGTTTTTCACCCCAGCAGCAATCCTAGCGGAGGCAGGATTGAGTTTCCTAGGTTTAGGGGATCCGTCTATCCCCACTTGGGGACAAATACTTGAGAGCGGATTTCGAACGGGCGCAGTTTACCTAGGGTACTGGTGGTGGATAATGCCTCCTGGTGTGCTAATAGTTATAACAGCCATGACATTCGTTTTAATAACACTCGGCTTAGAGCCGGCAATAAACCCTAAATTAAGATTGGAAAAGCAGTAAACAAAGTTGGCTATGGATATATCTCAACCATTATTGGATGTACGTGACCTGAGAGTTAATTATAAAACTCCTGATGGAGTATTGAGTGCAGTAGATGCTGTGTCTTTTTCAGTAGCGCCAGGTGAAAGCTTGGGGATAGTTGGTGAATCTGGTGCCGGCAAAAGCAGTATGGCTCTCGCCCTCATGCGTGTACTACCGAATAACGCAACATTGAAAGCTTCGGCAATGGAATTAGAAGGCTTAGATATATTAAATAAACCTGAGAATACATTCCGGCAAACTGTTCGCTGGCAAAAAATATCAATGGTTTTCCAAGCCGCACTAGAATCTCTGAACCCCGTAATCAAAATAGGTGAACAAGTTACTGAGCCACTCATTGTTCATCAGGGCACACCAAAAAATGTGGCAAAGGCTGAAGTTCTACGATTGTTCGAACTTGTTAGCCTGCCTCAAGAAACTTTCAACCGCTACCCCCACGAGCTAAGCGGTGGATTGAAGCAACGTGTACTTATCGCCATGTCCCTCGTGCTAAGACCCAGACTACTCATTCTGGACGAGCCTACTTCAGCATTGGACGTCACAATCCAAGCACAAATCATGGACCAGTTAAAGGATCTCAAGAAGGATTTAAATCTTGCGATTATTTTCGTTACACACGATATAGCGTTAGCAAGCGATATTTGCGACAACCTAGCAGTTATGTATGCGGGGCGTATCGTAGAAACAGGCCCTATATACTCAATTCTGAAAAAACCGCACCATCCTTATACGCAAATGCTTCTCGCGAGCATGCCCCTGATAAAAGAAAATATGAAACCACAATTCATACCTGGTGATCCTCCAAGCATTCTGCAACCACCTAAAGGATGCCGATTTAATCCTAGGTGTTCACATGCTTTTGAGAAATGTACTGCTGTTGAACCTCTTCTAATTAACGTGCGAAAACACGGTCAAGTAAGGTGTTTGCTATATGAGACAAAAGAATGAGCATAATTGAAACGTCTGATTTGTCGGTAGAATTTAAAGCGAGGCGAGGGCTTCTTGGTTCTGTACGTGTTAGAGCTTTAGAAAATGTATCAATAGCTGTAAGCCGTGGCGAATCTCTAGCGATTGTCGGAGAGTCAGGAAGCGGAAAAACTACTCTTGCCCGAGCATGCTTACTGCTAGTCAAACCTAACTCGGGTTCCATCCTGTTTGAAGGGGAAGAATTATCTGTTACCAACGAGGAAAATTTAAGGGGCTTCAGAAGAAAAGCTCAGGCGATTTTTCAGGACCCTTACTCGAGCCTAGATTCCTACATGACAATCGGGCAAATTGTCGAGGAGCCCCTAATAATTCACCAAACAAATGATCGGGGAGCACGGCGATTGGCCGTCGAAAAAGCACTTGAAGAAGTCAGATTAAGCCCTGGATCCGATTTCTACCCTAAGTTCCCTCATATGTTGTCTGGGGGACAAAGACAAAGAGTGGCAATTGCCAGGGCATTGGTGTTGGAACCGGATCTAATTATTGCAGATGAACCAGTTTCGATGGTAGACGCATCAAGTAAAGCAGAAATTCTGTACCTTATGAGAGAACTGCAGGAAAAACACAATACTGCTTTTATCTACATCACCCACGACATCGCGACTGCTTATCACTTTTCGGATCGAATCGCAGTGATGTATGCAGGACATATAATAGAAACAGGACCCACTAAAGAAGTCATTTCAAGCCCCCTACACCCTTACACACGAGCTCTGGTTGAAGCAGTCCCACAGCCAGATCCGTCAAATCGACTTCGGAAAAGAGCTGCCATTCACGGTGAGCCTCCTAGTGCAGTGACCCCTCCTACAGGTTGCAGATTTCATCCAAGATGTCCAAATGCCTTCAAAGGCTGTGATTCAAATAACCCTTCGCTAATTGAAATAAAGAATAGCCACGAAGTTGCATGCCACCTTTGGGAAAAATTTGATACAGAAGCCCATCTCCCAAGCACGACAATGAAAGGTGATTAGAGCCATCTCCTCGGCATCAGCTATTACATTATGGTAATTACCAATACCTTGATTAAATGCCGATCCATGTAACGAAGAGAGCAAAAATCTGATAGCATCTGCCCTAGTATTCAGTTCAACTCTGAGTTGCCATGGGCTGTAAACTAACTCAAGTCAATCATGGAGGGAATGATGGGAAATTCTAAAGTCGATACGGTTGTGCATGGTGGCACTGTTGTCACCCCAACTCACACCTTTGAGGGTGGGGTAGCTATCAAGGGCGAAAAAATTGTTGCTGTCGGTCCAGACGACATGCTACCCGACGCAGATAACTATATAGATGCTACAGGGAAACAAGTCTTCCCAGGGGCCATCGATGCACATAGCCACTTTGACAATGTAGATCCTTATGAACTTGGAATTAAGGCTGCTGCTTTAGCAGGACTAACAACTGTGCTACCCTTTGGCGGGTACGATGTGAACGCCAAAGAAACGTTGCCTCAAGCAATCAACCGTCTAAGGGATAGGTTAAATAAAGAATCAGTATTGGATTATTCCTTCCATTTCATACTGGATAACCCCGAGTACATATTAGAAAGTCTCCCCGAGGCTCTTAGCATGGGAGTAACTTCCTACAAACTGTTCATGACATATAAAAAATCCTTGACTCGTATGTGCAGCGACGCCTTCATAGCCAAGGCAATGGATATAATCGCCGAACATAACGGAATAATGCAGTTACACTGTGAAAATGGGGACGTGATCGACTACCTAGAAGACAAGAGGATTGCCGCAGGGCTGACAAAACCCACAGATTTTCCCGCGAGTTGCCCAATTTGGGTTGAAGAAGAGGCAATTAACAGAGCTATAAATCTGGGCAAGATGACCAACTGCCCTATATACGTTGTTCATTTGAGTACACAGGCTGGGCTGGAGCGAATCAAACGTGCGCAGAGTGAGGGACAAAAGGTATGGACAGAAACTTGCCCTCAGTATCTCTTACTGGATGAATCAGCGATGGAGACTCTAGGTCCATTAGTGAAAATAGGTCCACCCCTACGTCCATCAGACCACATTAATCAAAAAGCCATGTGGGATGGAGCTGCCGAAGGATACATATCAGCGATTGGTAGCGACCACTCTCCTGGCTCGAAAGAGCTTAAGGAAAAGGGGCGTGAAAACATATATGTAGCCGATGATGGAACGCCTATCCCTTTTGGTGCTCCATCTATTGAAACATTGGTGCCTCTTGTATACAGCGAAGGCATTGGCAAGAGAGGCTTGCCACTAACATGGATGGCAAGAGTGCTATCCGAAAACCCAGCGCGTATTTTCGGGATATACCCAAGAAAGGGTGCTATACGACCAGGATCAGATGCTGATTTACTAATATATGACCCTAATGTGACCAAAACAATAACAGCAGATGATCATATAGGTAACTCCGGCTACACTCCATACGAAGGTTGGACCCAAATAGGCAGTCCATGGATGACCCTATTGAGAGGCAAAGTAGTACTGAATCAAGGTAAGCTTGAACAGAATTCAGGATTTGGCGAATTCATAAGTGCCGCCGCACCTCTACCACCCGTTGGCGGTAGGGTGAACTAGGAGAATTAGCATGACAGATTATTTGGATACCCTTTCCGATTTCGCAGCCACTACTAGCTACGAAGATTTTAGCGTGGACGCTATAAAAGCTGCGAGAGAGGTGGTGCTCGATACCGTTGGTGCGATCGTTGCCGGGTATACTCTCCCGGAAAACGCGGCCTTGGCCAAACTAGCTGCTGAAAGATCTGCTCCACAGGCGTCCACAATATTGGGAGCGGGCTTAAAAGCTGAGCCAATGTGGGCAACTCTAGCAAACGGCACCGCCGGAGTAGGTTTGGAGATGGACGAAGGCAATAGATACGGCGGAGGCCATCCCTCCATCCATGTAATGCCAGCGGCTTTGGCTGTTGGAGAAGAACTTCACATTAGCGGTAAAAAGTTCATTGAAAGTCTTATAGTAGGATACGAAGTCTCGTCTCGACTAGGAACCGCTAGCCGACCTCGTAAAAACGTTCACTCCCACGGCCATTGGGGCACTCCTGGCGCAGCAGTTGCGGTAGCAAAGCTATCAGACTACTCAGCGCATGACATGAGGAACATAATAAATATATCAACATCAATGAGTCCTGCTAACAGCTGGACACCATGTTTTGAAGGAGCAACAATCCGGAATGCCTATTCTGGTAGATCTGGCTTCCAAGGTATATTAGCAGTCCACATGTATGAGGCGGGGTTCACAGGCATAAATGACGCACCATCTGACATTTTCGGGTCTATCCTTGGTGATACCTTTGAACCAGAAAAAGCAGTTTCAGGATTGAATGATCTCTACCGTATTCAACAAAACTACTTCAAGTTTCACGCCTGTTGTAGATATAATCACCCAACTCTGGATGCAGTAATGGATATCAACCAGCGGGATAGCTTCAAATCTAGTGAAATAGAAGAGGTCCAGGTAGTAACGATAGGAGGTATACCTGAGGGAATGGTAGGACCTTACCCTCCAAACATGTTAAGCGCAAAGTTTAATATACCCTACGCCGTCGCATCAGCACTCGTTCTACATAATACCGACATAACCGCCTTCTACGATTCACCTAGAAACGACAAAGATATAGTTGAACTATCAAGTAAAGTCAATGTAACTTTGGATCCTAAAATGACCATGAGCCGCGATGATCAACCCTGTGCCGAAGTGAAGATAGTGTTAAAAGATGGGAGAATTATTCAAGAAACCGCTACCTCTATAAGAGGCGATGCAGCCAATCCTGTAACTCACCAACAATTAATCGAGAAATTCATGTTCATAACCCAAGACAACTTGGATAGGGAAACAGCCGACAGCGTAGTAAAAACAATTGACTGCCTAGAAACTTTAAGCGACGTCAACGAATTGACATCGCTGCTAAGCGGGCAAGCCTTAGGAGGGCAAAATGGGAACTAATTTGGATGGTCATGTAGCAGTAGTTACAGGCTCAGCAATGGGCATGGGTAAAGTAACTGCCAAGGAGCTAGCAAGCCGAGGAGCGGCTGTTGCCTGTTGGGACATAGTAGGTGACAAAGCAATGGAAACCGCCGAAGAAATAAAAGCAGCCGGACAAAAAGCTATTGGCATACAGGTAGACGTCACCGGAATGAACCAGGTGCAACAAGCGGCACAACAAACTGTCGAGGCTCTCGGCGCTGTGGATATTCTTGTAAACGTTGCGGGTGCAAGCCTTGGAGCTCCTCCCGGCTTAGATGATCTGACAGAGGAGGATTGGGATGCCGTAGTTAGCTTGAATATGCGAGCGTCCTTTCTTACCGCAAAGACATTTGCGCAAGACATGAAGAAAAAAGGATGGGGTCGTATAGTAAACATTTCGTCAGGAGCTGGCAGAAGCAACAGTCGTAGCAGAGTGATACCTTATGCTGCAGCGAAGGCTGGCTTATTAGGCCTAACCCGTCAACTAGCTGTCGATCTTGCCCCCCACGGTGTAAACGTAAACGCTATCGCCCCAGGCGCAATAGCCACCCTACCGAACGCAGCCTGGAAAAAAATGCCCGCGGATCAGCAAAGGGATGCCCTACTAACTATACCTGCAGGTCGATTCGGGGAATCTGAAGAGATCGCTGGGGCCATCGCGTTTCTGGTATCGGATGATGCCAGTTATGTAATAGGTCAAACGCTCTGTGTAGATGGCGGCCATTGGATGTTCTAATAATTTAACTGGACAGCATTTTTAGTTTTATTATCTACATGGTCTGAAGAAATCATTGTGTTTTCACTAGCCAACTTGCGAAGCAATCGGAGGCTAAATGGGTAAGCCTATAAGTTCAAACATAGTTTATCGAACCGTTAACGTCTCAGCGCCAGATATGTCGAGAGATGGTAAGTTTTTGACTTTCACCAAATCCTGGATAGACGATCAGGAATTAGAAGACAGATCTCAAATTGAAATCACAAGCTTAGAGGATGGTTCAATAGTTCGATTCACTCATGGCCGCAAGGACTCTCATCCATTGTTCTCACATGACGACAAATATCTAGGATTTTTGAGAGCAGACTCCAATGGGAAAAATCAGGTATGGACAATTCCAATGAGAGGAGGCGAAGCTGTACAAGCAACCAAGCTTGTTGGTGGGGTAAGTGACTTCTCGTGGTCTCCAACAGACTACCGTATAGTAATTGTTTCGAATGTTGACCCTGATGAGCTGACAACCGATGACGACCCAAAGAAAAACCCACGGGTGAAAGTTGTAAACAGAATAAAGTATAGACACGACGTATTAGGATGGCGTGGTGACGGCCACAGACAATTGTTTGTAGCAGATGTGATTACAGGCGATTGTAGTCAAATTACATACGGCGATTTCGAAAATTATGCTCCGGCTTGGTCACCAAATGGATATGAAATAGCTTTCATTTCCGAGAGGTCGGATGATAGAGACTTGTTTGATTATTCCCAAGCATACGTAGTTTCTTCAGCCGGTGGAAATCCGGAGATGCGGTCAAGTGGTCTACACACTATATCCACAATAGCATGGTCTCCAAATGGGAATGGCCTGATAGTGGTAGGCTCTGACATTGAGGATGGGAGTGCAAGCTATCAAGGCTGGATATATACTATGAATCCTGGTGAAGGTCCAAAAAAAATTACGGACGACTCAATAAAGCCAGTAGCTGGTTTCCCACCTCAAGGGCCATTCACAAAAATCCATTGGACAGCTTCAGGTGTAGTTTATTTTCTTGCAGATTCCCAGGGAGAAACGTTTCTTTGCTCAATATCGGAATCAGGTGGGGAAGTGAATAGAATCTATGGAGGCGATGCACAACTTACCGCCATGTCACTCAATGAAGACAACTCGCTTGCCGCTGTGGTTTCAATTTCCCCTGAATCACCCGGTAGTATTGAGGTAGTAAAAATTCCGAGCGGCGAATCCAAAAAGATAACCAATTATAACCGCGACTACCTGGCAGAGCATTCACTGGCGAAATTGGAAAAGTTCGAGCTCGAAAGAGCAGGATTTAGAATACAGTCCAGAGTCATGCTACCTCCAAATTTCGACGATTCAAAAAAATACCCTATGATTCTAGAGATACACGGTGGGCCGAACGGCGTTTTTACTGATGCCTTCAATCCACTGCATCAGGTCTTGGCAAATGCGGGATATGTAGTGCTTGCAGTTAATCCGAGAGGCTCATCTACTTACGGAAGTGACTTTACGATGGCAGTACTAAATGACTGGGGTGGCGAAGACTACCTAGACCTTATGCAAGCGGTAGACGAGATGATCGAAAAACCATACGTCGATGAGTCACGGATGGGAGTTCATGGATACAGTTATGGTGGGTACATGACGAGTTGGATAGTTGGCCATACTGACAGATTCCAAGCAGCTATAGTAGGTGCTCCTTGCATAGACCTATCCAGTATGTCAGGAACTTCAGACATAGGAATAAGTTTCGGGGAGAAGCAGTGGGGGGGGCGGCGCGACGTGGTGTTTGATGAACTTATGAAGCGATCACCGATAACTTACGCACCAAACGTAGACACTCCAGTGCTATTACTACATGGAGAATCCGACCTGCGATGCCCAATCAGTCAGAGCGAACAATATTTTGTATCCCTTAAACGACTAGGTAAAGAAGTTGAGTTTGTAAGATTCCCAGATGGAGCGCACGGGTTTAGAAACTCAGGACATATTAAAATGCGGGAAGAGTACCTCAACAGGGTATTAAATTGGTATGAAAAACACCTTCCTAAATAGATCGTACCAACTATGATTAGCAGCATTGGAGCTAGCATTTCTGTTCAACTCAGACTACTTAAATTCCAATCGAGCATGGTGCCTGCCTAGTGACTCAATATATACAAATTAGCCTCAAGTTGGCACTATTTATAACTGTTTCTTTCGGCTGGCTTCTCTCAACACAACTAGTTATGGCAAATGGAGCCACTAATATAGAGTTGTTCAGAAAAACAGAAGGATCCCTACAAATGGTTGTCTTTTCTAGGGATGCTAGCCACAGAGTTGGGCAACTATCTCTGTCGGTCCATTTACTAGACAAAAACGTTCCAATTGAAGCAACCGAGGTTTCTATTCATACGGAGGGAATTGACGGTGAGAAATCGATTTCCTATGGAACAATATCTGCCATACTACCCATACACTACGACGTTACAGTACCAGTAACAACTATAGGTAATTACAATCTCAAGACAGTAGCCAAATTAGATGAATCAATCATTGACGGCAGTTTCATAATCACCATTTCAGACACAAAAATCAATTGGGAAATCATTGCATCCGTATTAGTTGGGGTATTGATAGTTCTTCCTGTAGCGATAATTGTAACTAGAAAATGAACTGCGTATAATTGTATCTTGAATGTATAAGTAGATAATCTATGCCTATAAACTCAAGATGCAACTACTCACTCGCAGCCATTCTGGCGCTACTAACCTTATTTCTCATGAGGTGCGCGAGGAACAGCGAGCCAGTTTCCAGAACATTCGATTTATCCATCGAAGTATTTCCCAAATAAGGTGATTAACGAGTGAAAGCGACCCCAAAAGTTGTGATCGGACTGTCGATTGCCTTAATACTCAGCTTAGCTATTAAGCCGGCGTATGCACACGGGTTCGGGGAACGATACGATCTGCCGCTCCCACTATCTATATATATTATTGGCGCTGGTGCCGCAGTAGGCCTATCCTTTCTCCTGATCACCTACCTATTAAGGAACAGCAGATTTTCAGGCTCCTACGTGGTAGTGAATCTATACGATCATAAAGTCAGCTGGTTACTAAAAAATGTTGTGGTTCGTACTTTCATTAAAGGCTTTGCCTTATTCGCTTTCGTACTCACCATAACTTCTGGATTGATCGGTGATCAGACACCAATTAAGAATCTAACTCCAACAATGGTATGGATAATCTTTTGGGTAGCTCTGACATACATATCCGCTCTAGTTGGTAACGCTTGGAGAATAATCAACCCACTCAAAATTTTATTTGAAGTAGCTGAATGGACATATATACGTCTCTCCAAAAATAATAGTTTGTCACTAAATCGCGATTACCCCACCCGTCTGGGCGTGTGGCCAGCCTTTGCCCTTTTCTTAGGATTCGCTTGGGTAGAGCTTGTGTATCCTAGTTCAGCTGTTCCAAAAACTCTCTCTATTTTCATAATTTACTATTCACTAATTAGTTGGATCGGAATGTTTATTTTTGGTAAAGAAAGATGGACAACTAACGGGGACGCTTTCACAGTATTTTTTGACTTGTTCGGATGTTTTGCACCCACAGAAGTTAGGGTTAGCCTAGATACAATTTGCCTTTCTTGCGGATCTGGGTGCAAATACACCGTTAACGGATGTGTTAACTGTTACGATTGCTTTGATCGATCACCTAAAACAGCCCGACAGTTTAATTTGAGGCCATTCGGAGCAGGACTGCTAAACTGGGGAGAGATATCTCCTTCTTTATTAGCGACGGTAATACTAATCTTATCTACGGTTACTTTCGATGGGTTCACTGCAACCCCTTTGTGGGTTGACATGGTATTTCAGATTCTACCCATTTTTGAGTTCCTTGGTAGCTCTCGCGTGATTGGAGTCACGACTCTCGGTCTTTTAATTTTCCCAATATTGTTTGTTTCAGTATACCTAATTTTTTGTAGAGCTATGCGTTACTTCAGCAATGAGTCAACTGACACTTTAAAATTTGCCAAATTGTTTGTCCTCTCCCTGATTCCTATAGCCCTCGCATATCACCTGTCACACTATCTATCCTACCTACTCATACAAGGACAACTCCTGATAACACTTTTGTCAGATCCATTCGGTTACGGATGGGATCTTTTCGGAACCGGAGAATTCAAACCAAACATAGCGATAGTAAACGCGAGGTTTGCATGGATACTATCGATGGTGGCGATAGTTATGGGCCACATAATTGCTGTTTACATATCGCACATAACGGCTGTTAATTACCTAAAAAATCATCGGGCTGCTTTAAAAAGCCAATATCCGATGCTAATTTTGATGATAGCCTACACGATGACAAGCCTGTGGATACTAGCACAGCCAATTACGGAATTTAGCGGCTAGCAATTTCGAATCAGGGGATTCACGCTATCTCAAATCGAGAGGGTTGATAGATACATTGGTATCGTATATATCGATCCCATCCCACTTCTTCACATAGCTTACTGTCAGATACGTTAACGGAGTAGCCACAGTTTCGTAAAAAACTTTGATTAACCACTGTGTGACTATTAATTCAGTTAGATTGCCAAATCCCAACGTGCCAATAAACGCCACAGATATGAAAACAACTGAGTCCAATCCTTGGCCAACTACGGTAGAGCCAATAGTACGCATCCACAACCAACGCCCATTTGTCGCCAGTTTCAACTTAGAGAGTACAGTAGAATTAGCAAACTCCCCTACTAAATATCCACCCAGTGATGCAGCAAGTATCCTGGGAGTAGCACCCAATATGGTGTTATACGCCTCATCGTTGCCCCAAAACTCGGCGGCTGGAAGCAAGCCACCCAACCAAAATCCAAGTACAGCAACAAAGTTGCCCAAGAACCCCAACCAAATTACCCTTCTTGCAAATCTAATTCCGTAGACCTCAGTAAGGATATCGCCAATTATGTAGGTTAAAGGGAATAAAACAATAGCTGCAGGGACGATCCTACCACCAACTTCAATTATCTTTACAGCAATTATGTTAGACGTTATTAGAAGAGCAATAAATAGTGTCGCTAGAGTAACAAATAATCCTGTGATTCTTGGCTGTGAAGTGCTCATAATTAGTCCCCTAGTAGGCCGATTACCAAAAGGATTATATCATCTAAGCTGTTCAATAGCCGATACTTTTCTTTCCACTGAATCGGCTGTGTAATTCAAGGTTTGCAAACAAATCCTACCTCGTCATTCGATTGATTGTAGTAAATAAGCTAGATAGAATCGACCACGTTACTAATGACATTTATTGACTGAAGGAAAAGAAATGTTTATAGATTACAAGTCCAAACCGCAGTCTGAACCAACTTACGAAGTACACATAGAGAAAGATCTTATGGTGCCTATGCGTGACGGTGTTCATCTGGCAACAGACGTATATCGTCCCTCATCAAACGGTAAACCGATAGATCAATCATTTCCTGTACTACTGGAACGTACCCCTTACGATAAATCTGCTCGGGGCGCAAGCGATCTTGCTCAATATTTTGTCGAGCGCGGATACGTAATGGTACGGCAAGATAACCGTGGGAGATATGAATCGGAGGGGAGCTTCACAAAGTACGTCGACGATGCAAATGACGGATACGATTGCCTTAAGTGGATTGGGGAGCAGTCTTGGTGTAATGGCAAAGTTGGTACCTATGGAACTTCATACGGAGCACATACACAAGGATCAATGGCTTCAACTAATCCTCCCTACTTAGGCGCTATGATATTAGATAGTGGCGCCTTTTCAAACGCATACATGTCATCTTGCAGGCACAATGGTGCTTTCGAGTTAAGACAAGTCACATGGGCTTTCAATCAAGCCCTGGTAAGCAAAGAAGCTGAAGAAAATCCTGTAATAAAAGCCTCATTAGAATCGACCAATATAACCGACTGGTTCAGCAGAATGCCATGGAAGAAGGGGCTTTCTCCACTGAAGTGGGTCCCAGATTATGAGGATTACCTCTTAGAGATATGGACTCACAGCACGTACGACGATTACTGGAAACAACGTGGGTTGTGCGCAGAGGAGTATTACGATGAGTGGTCGGATGTGCCACAGCTTCATTTTGGAAGTTGGTACGATTCCTACACACGCACAACTTGTGATAACTACACTGCGCTCTCAAAAATTAAGGAGGGACCTATCCATCTTCTTATGGGGCCATGGACTCACGGGCAACGTTCGCTGAGCTTTTCCGGCGATGTTGATTTTGGCAAATCAGCAACTTTGGATAGTAATCTGGCTGAAACCTACGATAGCTTTCGATTGAATTGGTTTGATGCGTGGTTCAAGGGATTGGAAAACGGAGTCTCTAAACAGCCGCCAGTACTTATATTTGTAATGGGCGGCGGCAACGGAAAAATGAACTCTGAAGGAAGGCTAAATCATGGCGGGAATTGGAGATTTGAAAACGAGTGGCCTTTAAAACGTACCAAATACATAAACTACTATCTTCAATTAGACGGGACCCTCACTACAATTTTGCCCGAAGCTATTAACTCTTCTTCCAGATATCAATTTGATCCTGAAAATCCAGTGCCTACTATAGGCGGCAGCATGTCTTCAGGTCCAGGAATTCTAGATCCAGGTGCTTACCACCAAGCGGAGAGAGCAGATAAGCTGGGTAGTAAGGAACCTTACCTTCCTCTTTCATCACGACAGGACGTACTCGTTTTTCAAACTCCACCACTGGCACATGACGTAGAAATAACAGGTCCAATCACTATCAATTTATGGATATCATCTTCAGCTAAAGATACTGACTTCACTGCTAAGCTGTTAGATATATATCCACCAAGTGCAGACTACCCTGATGGCTTCGACATGAATTTGACCGACAGCATAATGAGAACTCGCTTCAGGGAATCTTGGGAAAATCCTGAACTAATGCATCCTGGAAATATTTATAAGATCTCATTCCCTCTTTTCCCTACTAGCAACCTATTCAAAAAGGGGCACAGAATACGAGTTGATATTTCAAGCTCAAATTTCCCAAGGTTCGATGTTAATCCCAATACAGGGGAACCTCTAGGTGCAAACCGTCTCCAGTACATCGCTGAGAACGCCGTATATCACGACTCGAAACATCCTTCACACATTATATTGCCAATTGTCGAATAAAAGACTTTTGCTTAACTCCGTATCCAGCCAATCTCTTTGGCTAACAGATCGAGGTCAAAGTTCTCCAACCTTGACCTAAGGTCTATATAAACGACAGCTGTACCCACATAAAAGAACGGAGTAACTATTGCAATTCCAAGTGTTTGGAAAAGGCCTCCAAGGATGGTCGCTTCGCCAAAAACTAACTGAGTAAAAAATCCAATAATTAATACTGCTAGAGCTTCTATAGCCACAAATACTGTGCCAACGCCTAAAAGCCTAACCCAATCTCGCTTTACTAAATACCAACTCCTCACCAGAGCTTCCATAGGTCCTTTCTTGTCCAGAACGACAGCCTGAACATAAAAGCCCCAAACAAGCAGGATGAATATTACTATCGGAATACCAATACCTATGGTACTTAACAATAGTGCGACCAACATTGCTGTTGAAAATATAACCGTGTTGGACAAAAGTGAACGCGATGTTCTAATGGCTTCTTGATACCCCATCAAAGCTGTGCATTTGTAACCAAGGTATCTAGTCGCAACGATATATGTTGTCGCGGCATTCGCAAATTGACCTATCAAGAATCCAAATATTACAACCACAAAAAACAATGTCAGAGATGCAGTAGTAGGCAAAAAGACCGTTAACAAAAATGGGAGGTTCGCAATCACAGATACCTTCAGCAACATCGCTAAGTTGAGCCAATATATCCTAAGCGTCTCAGTTACTAAAACTCCGATATCTTTCGGGCGGAGAGATTCATCTGTGCTATCTAGTATGGGAACAGGAGGAAGGGTATACAATGGTTCTGGCCCACCCCCATCAAACTCATCCGACGACAACCGCACACCGCATTGGCGACAATAGTCAGCTTTGTCACTATTTTCAAATTCACAAATTAAGCAGTTCAGACTTTCAACCTCTTCGTTGGAAGTATCGTGGTTAGACTATCCCTTCTTCTCGCATATTCGAAAAGCCTTCCTCGTAGGCTGCAATAGTGAAGTCGATATCAGCCTCCTGATGCTTCGCCGATACAATCATCGTTTTCCACATTGGGTCTACTCCAGCATTGAGCAGACTGATTTTTATACCACTAAGTTTTTCTGGAGTCATTGCTGCCCGTATTTCTGAATGGGGCATATCATTTATGGCTTCAGGGTCCGTTGGAGTACCCATAGTCAGGTGCACCAGAGAAGCGACTCCATAAGCACACCCTGGAATTTCCAATCTAGCCATCACATTGTTAATGCCAGACTTAAGTCTTGTCGCCATAGCCTCAGCATGAGCATTAGCATTGGTATTAGCTACCAACTCCAAAGCGGTGGACCCAGCAGCAGCTGACAATGGATTAGCATTGAAAGTGCCCGGGTGAGGAACTCGCCTATTAGAATCCCAATCCGCATCTCCTCTGCGTTGGATCATGTCTAATATTCCACTCTTTCCAGCAACGGCTCCTCCTGGTAAGCCTCCACCCAATACCTTAGCTAGCGATGTAAGATCAGGGGTCACGCCAAATCTAGCCTGTGCTCCACCTGGTGATGAACGGAAGCCTGTTACTACTTCATCAAATAGTAAAACTACTCCCCGTTGTTCGGTTATTGCCCTCAATTCCTCCAAAAAAGCAGGCTTTATAGGTGAAACTCCCATATGGGCACCAGTGGGCTCCAAAATTATAGCCGCTATATCATCATCAGCATCGAGTGCCATTTCAACAGCGTTAATATCATTGACTTCAGGAAGAACAATCATGCTTTCCCAGGTACTTGCGGGTATTCCAGGTCCAAATTCATTACCATTAGCCGCTGCATAGTCGTGCCAACCATGAAAGTGATCAAAGAATTTTATGATCTTGTTCTTGCCTGTGTAAGCACGCGCAAGCCTCATTGCCATCATAGTCGCTTCCGTACCCGAACTTGTAAACCGTACTTTTTCGGCAGAGGGTATCAATTTGGTTACAAGCTCTCCCCATTTTATTTCGACCTCAGTATTGGCACCGAAATGCGTACCACGCGCGACGTGGTCACTAACCGCTTTAACGATTGCAGGATGGGAATGCCCTAACAAGAGTGAGCCATGTCCAGAGACATAGTCAATGTATTCATTGCCGTCAACGTCCCACTTTCTAGCGCCTTCGGCGTGAGTAGCGTAAATGGGGAAAGGAGCTAGATAGCGGGTCTCATGTGTTACCCCATCCGGGAAAAGCCCTTTTGAGCGCTCCTCATACAATTGTCTTGAAGTAGGATGAAGATCGTAGAACCTCTCAGTTATGCTAGCCATTTGCCCCTCCTAAAGAAATCAAAGCTTTCGACACAACAACTCAGATTTCGTTATTGTAGAACACGTAGGTGGACTTGGGAAGAGCGATATGAGTTCATGAAAGGCAGTTATGATATTATTGAAATCTGACAACATAATGCGGCTACTTGTCACTTAGCAGTTATTGACAGATAGGAATGCTCACAATATGATCGTCTCAATTTACTGGCAGTCAACCTGACAACTTGCGAAAACGCAGGCACGGCATAAGGAGGCATCTATGGCTGAGTCTAAGGAAGTCAAACAGTGGGTGGGCCTTCTCACATCAAAAGAAGACTCGCGCCAATCAAAAATGAAAGCCAGATACACTGAGCTAGCTGGCTTATCCGAAGAGGACCGGGTCAAACAGGTAACTGATATGGCTCGAGCAGAGCATGAACTAGATGAAGATAAACTGCATGTGTTCACTAAGAGCAGGCTCGAGACCTGGATTTCAATGGATGCTGACAAGGCAGAATCGGTAGCTAGGGCTTATGACGAAGCGATGAAAAACCTACCTGGCACATTAGCTATGCGTCGAGTAGGCGCCGTACAAACCATAGCAAGAGATTTAGAAACGGAAAAAGTGGAAAGGCTGTACGAATTACTTCCATCTCTGCTCAAAGAAAACCCTAGAGCTGTAATCACCTCACTGGGCACTTCGGTTGAAAAGAAGCCAAAGCCGGAGAAAAAGACTAAGCGCAAATTCTTGTTTTTTTAGTAAGTAACCTCTGAGGTGCAAACAGTGTTAAGATACCCCACGGGGTCTTCGGCTTCTGGTTATTCGAGAATCAAGTTTATTCGCATTTAGTACTATGAAACCACCCATCATTCTGGGCGTTGACATCGGTGGCACCAAAGTAATTGCGAGTCTCGTTTCTGCGACAGGCGAAGTCGTGGCAACAACGAGTTTCCCAAGCGGTTATGAATTTTCCGTAGTTCAGTTCACGGAATGCATCTCAACCAGTTTAACGCACCTTCAAGCAGTATCTGGAGAAAATCCTGTAGCTGTAGGAGTTGGAGCAGCCGGCCTGATTGAAAAAAACAGTGGAGTGATTACAACTTCCCCAAACCTTAAGAATTGGACAGGGGTTCCTCTGAAACAAATTCTACAAGATGCTTTCAGCATCCCTAGCTTAGTAACAAATGATGTGCATGCTGCAGCATTCTCAGAATGGAATATCGGATCTGGCAAAGATACGAACGACGTAGCCTGTTTATTTGTTGGTACCGGTATCGGTTGTGGAATAGTAACGGAAGGTAGACTGCTACTTGGCAAATCAGGCCATGCAGGAGAATTAGGCCATGCCACGATTGATGTTAACGGACCAATTTGTAGATGCGGAAACCGAGGTTGCTTAGAATCACTCGCAGGGGGATGGGGGATAGGATCCAGAGCACAGAAAGCAGTGAAACTAGACAAGGTAGCTGGCACCACCATGCTCGAAATCGCCCATGGAAAAATCGAGGATGTAAGTGCCAAAACTGTATCTCAAGCATTCCAACAAAATGATCTATTAGCTACAGAGATAATGAATAATACTGCGGAATACTTGGCCGTAGGAGTTAAGTCTATCGTAAACATTTTCAATCCAAGTAAAATCGTTCTCGGTGGCGGAGTTATAGAAGGCACAGAAAAACTAATAGACATGATAAGAGATCGTTCGATTAACGCACTAGATGACGAAGTTGAAATTGTGAAAAGCGAACTAGGCAGTTTTGCAACCGTAGTAGGAGCTGCCTTAATGGCAACAGCGGTTATTACAACTCAGTAAAAAAATTATCAGAATATACCAATTGTCACATAAATCAATTTCAATCTTAAATAATGGTACAATTGCGACCTTGGATTGAATCATGATTACCTACAACAGCGATACAGAATTCCCAAAAGCGTATGACCACCATCTCGTTGAGGAGAAGCTCTATCAATTTTGGCAGGACAAGGGCTACTTTACTCCTATTATAGATCGAGGTAAGAATCCGTTTGTAATTATCATGCCCCCACCCAATGTCACTGGACAACTGCACTTGGGACATGCATTAACGGCTTCAATCCAAGATGCGATGGCCCGTTGGCACCGAATGAAAGGAGACCCTACTTTATGGCTACCCGGCACAGATCACGCCGGCATTGCGACCCAAGTTGTGGTGGAACGGACTATTTTAGGAAATGAAGGCAAAACCCGGCACGAACTTGGTCGAGAAAAGTTTACAGAAAAAGTCTGGGACTGGGTGTCGGAATATGGCAACACAATTGACAGGCAACATCAACGTCTTGGTGCTTCTTGTGACTGGACTCGGAAAAGGTTTACCCTCGATCCAGCACCTAGCAAAGCCGTCCTACATACTTTTGTAAATTTGTACCGTAAAGGGTTAATTTACCAAGGTGAGCGTATAATCAACTGGTGTCCACGCTGTGAGACTGCTCTGTCCGATTTAGAGGTAAAGCACCAAGATGAGGATGGAAACCTAGTACACATCCGTTACCCTATACAAGACAGCAAACAACATATCATCGTAGCAACAACCCGCCCCGAAACAATGTTAGGAGATACGGCAATCGCGGTGCATCCAGATAATCTGGAATACGCAAATCTCGTTGGAAAGAAAGTAGTACTGCCTATAACCCAAAGAGTAGTTCCTATCATTGCAGATGAAGCTGTGGAGATAGGATTTGGAACGGGGGCCCTTAAAGTCACGCCAGGGCATGATCCTGTAGACTTCGAAATAGGTCAAAGACATAATCTTTCAATAGTAAATATCATGAACCAAGACGGGACCCTTAATGAAGAAGCTGGCCCCTACGTTGGTCTGAACATCCAGGATGCACGTAAGGCTGTAATGGAAAGACTCAGCCAGGAAGGACTATTAGACAAAACTGAAGCCCATCAAATGTCCATAGGCCATTGTGACCGTTGTGACTCGGTTGTGGAACCAGTAGTTAGTAAACAGTGGTTTATGAAAATGAAGCCGCTTGCTAAACCAGCAATAGAAGCGATTAACGATGGCAGTATAAGCATCGTCCCACAACGCTTTACACGTGTTTACCTAAATTGGATGGAAAACATAAGGGACTGGTGTATAAGTCGGCAAATATGGTGGGGACATAGAATACCAGTCTGGTATTGCGAAACATGTGAAGAGATCACCGTTGAAATAGAAACTCCAATACAGTGCGAGAGTTGCGGGTCAACTGCAATTAAACAAGATCCTGACGTTTTGGATACTTGGTTTAGCTCGGGATTGTGGACTCACTCCACTTTAGGGTGGCCCGAAAAAACAGAAGATCTGAGTTACTTTTATCCATCCACAGTGATGGAGACAGGCCATGACATTTTGTTCTTTTGGGTTGCCAGGATGATAATGCTGGGCCTAGAGAATACTGGCAAAATTCCATTCAAAACAATTTATCTGCATGGCTTGGTATTGGATGCTCAAGGATCCAAAATGAGCAAGAGTAGAGGCAATGTGCTGGATCCCCTGCAGCTAATTGAAACATACGGAGCAGATGCTTTGCGTTTTGCTCTAACAACAGGTACTACACCAGGAAATGATAGTCGTCTGAGTGATGACAAGCTAGATGGGGCACGCAATTTCGCCAACAAGCTATGGAACATAAGCCGATTCGTGGTGGGCTCATTGAAACAGGCAAGAACACTTTCTGGATGGGCTACCTTACAAAACTTAACACACCGTGAAGATAGATGGATACTAAGCAGGCATAACAGATTGATTGAGAGGGTAGATCAACTCATTAGTGACTTTCAATTTGGGGAGGCTCAAAGAGAGCTTTACAGCTTTGTATGGGCTGAGTTCGCTGATTGGTATATCGAAATGGCTAAAGTGAGGATAGGCGAAGGGGATCAACAGCCGGCCATCGTGCTCGGTCATGTTTTGGAAAGTACCCTAAGGCTTTTGCATCCTTTTATGCCATTCCTAACCGAGGAACTTTGGCAAAGATTAACGAGCGTACTTCCTAAAGATGAATCTGAATCTGAATCTGAATCAATCTCCATAGCTCCATATCCTCTTCATATGAATACCTTCATTGAAACAGAGGCGGAACATGAACTTGAAACAATAATAGGAATAATTCATGGTGTGCGAAATCTCCGAGCTGAACTAAAAGTAGAGGCTCAACATACATTAGAAGCCATAATTACAACTGATTCTGCCATCACAACAATAAGCGAAGAGTGTGAGGCGATAAGAAAACTAGCCCGTATTAACGTGATAGATATCATTCCATCGAGTCAAGAATTTGATAAAAGTGGGGCCGTTTCACTAGTAGTAGGAAATGCTACTGTGTTCATCTATATGCCAGATACCTTCGATTTAAGTTCTGAACAGAATCGGCTGAAACAAGAGCTTCTAGCAACAGAGAAGTTGAGTAAAAGCCTAAATACCAGAATTAATGACACTAATTTCACGTCTCGCGCGCCAATCGAAGTGGTAGAACGAGAACGAGAACGTTTAGAAACATCGCTTGAAAGGGAAAACCGCATAAGAGAACTTATTATACAATTGGGTGTGTGAGGATAAATTACTTCAGATATTTATTCCTTCAGTTAACATTCTACAAACGGGAAGTTTTAAGAATGGTCAAGCATCAGAGACAACCTGACTAACCCTTTCTTTGTATCACTAGCAACCCTGGCGCTTTCAGAAGATTGAACTCTTCTACTGAATAACCAATATGTAAACTCTTTCAGTTCTGTAATCGTCGTGGAATTTCGGTCAGTTCGCCCCAATTCCTTCCGGAAGGATCTAAATAGAACCCTTTGTGTATCACCGTAAATATACTCAAACGCCTTGTCAGATATGTCATCCAAATCGGGCAGGCTAAGCGAGCGACGCTCCTTTCTAATCGAATCCTCAATTGACAAGATAAGAGCCTGTTCAACCGTGATTCCATAATAGTAATTTAGTAAAGGAACTCGCTTCTCAGAACCGATCAATTTATCAAAGCCCTCCTCTGTAAATTGATCTGGGAAATGACCATCGAACAATAGAGCCGTCTTCTCATCCTCCGGGACCAGATCGTTGATATCATCTAGGAGTCTCGCGGCAAGAGTAAGCCAATCGAACGCCTCACCGAGCAAAAGATATTTATAATGAACGCCTTTAACCTTCTCTTCTGCTAAAGGCCACTCCCTAACGGCATTTAGTAGAGCTTCAGGCCAAGCAATACCGCTAACTATAGCAACTCTCAAATCACTTATAATATCGCGGGGCATCAATCCGACCACTTCGGTTTTTTCGGAGTTAATAACTATTGTCATCGTTCAATAAAATCTTTAAAAGGAAAACCCAATACTGCCTCAATGAAGAATGGGCCGTCAATCAACCCCCATTCTTAGACTCTAGACCGTCGCGGCATGGCATTTTTTAAACTTCTTACCGCTTCCACATGGGCACGCGTCATTACGGCCAACTTTACCAAAGCCCGACGACGATACACTACTTCCGTTGAGAGGAGGCTTTGTATCAGATTGGCTTAACTGGAATTTGGGCGGCCTCATAGTGCCTCGTCTGGAACTGCCACGGCTTGAATGCTCATTCGTTGATGCTATCCCAACACGAAATATCGTATGTACGACATCATGCTGTATTCGACCAAGAAGATCTCCAAATTGTACATGTGCTTCTTTCTTGTACATAACCAATGGATCCCTCTGACCATACGCCTGTAGACCTATTCCTTGGCGCAAATTTTGCATACTTGTAAGATGTTCAACCCAATGAGAATCTATAACCCTCAACATCAATACCCTCTCTAAGGCTCTCATATCATCCGCACCAATCTTCCCTTCGTTCTCTTCGTAAAGCGCATCCGCATGCTCACACAATGCATCAAAAATTTCTGACGGATGCATATTTTCCAAGCTCTCTGAGCTGATATGATCTGGGAGTGGCATTATTGTAGCCATTTCCGCTTCCATAGCATCAATTGACCAATTTTCGTGATCACTATCGTTGGTATGTGACCCAATTATTGCGTCAAGTTCATTGTGAATCATATCCTTTATGTTTTGTTTAAGATCCGCTTCCGATAGTGCCCTATGTCGGTCCGAATAGATTACGTCGCGGTGGGCGTTGGCAACATCGTCATATTCAACAAGATGTTTCCTCACGTCAAAATTAAAAGCTTCAACTTTAACTTGGGAACTCTCTATCGCCTTGGATACCATTCGAGATTCAACCGGCACATCTTCCTCCAAGCCAGCCCACTCCATTATTTTTTTTACGCGCTCCCCCCCAAATCTACGCATTAACTCATCTTCAAGAGATACATAGAACTTGGTGCTTCCGGGATCCCCTTGTCTACCAGAGCGCCCTCTAAGTTGATTGTCAATTCGCCTTGCCTCATGTCGTTCCGTTCCTATAATGTATAAACCGCCAAGGTCAATAACCGATCTGTTTTCCTCTTCCCAATCTTGCGGCTCTCTACCTTCTGGGGATCCTCCCAATACTATGTCTGTTCCCCTACCCGCCATGTTAGTAGCAACGGTAACAGAACCCAAACGACCCGCCTCAGCAATGATAGAAGCTTCTTTTTCATGTTGCTTGGCATTAAGTATCTGATGCGCAACACCACGACGTTTAAGTATATTGCTTAACATTTCAGAAGCTTCTATTGAAGTAGTGCCAACCAATACTGGCCTTCCTTCTTTGTTCAACTCATCTACTTTGTTAGCGACCGCCCGAAACTTGGAGTCTTCATTTTTATATATAGCATCGCGAAGATCCTCTCTAATCATTGTCTTATGGGTTGGGATAGGGATAACATCTAGCTTATATATCTTCCAAAATTCCTCTCCCTCTGTAGAAGCTGTTCCAGTCATGCCAGAAAGCTTAGAGTACATTCGGAAGTAATTCTGTAAAGTTATAGTCGCGTAACTCAGGCTTTCTTGCCTGACTTGAATGTTCTCTTTTGCTTCAATTGCCTGATGCAGTCCCTCAGCGTAGCGTCTCCCAGGCATTAGGCGACCAGTGAACTCGTCTACTATGATCACCTCACCTTGTTGAACCACGTAGTCTTTATCCCTTTGGTATGCGACATTAGCTCTCAGTGCGTTCTCGACATAATGCGTTAGAACGTAATTCTGAGGATCATACAAGTTCCCCACGTTCAGTATGCGCTCCAAATTGGACATGCCATCCTCTGTGAGAACGACAGAGCGTTCCTTTTCATCAAAGTTATAATCTTCCCCAATTCGCAACCTAGGCACCATCTTGGCCATGGTGTAGTACATTTTTGTAGATTGTCTAGCAGGGCCACTGATAATTAAGGGTGTTCTGGCCTCATCAATTAAGATATTGTCTACTTCATCAACTATGGCAAAATTCAACTGCCTCTGGACGACATCCTTAATAGCAACGGCCATATTGTCTCTCAGATAGTCAAACCCAAATTCGTTATTAGTCCCATAGGTTATATCTGCAGCATAGGCCTCTTGTCTGGTAACTGGTCGAAGATGCTTAAAGTTAGAATTGGCACCATCAAATTCTGGATCATAAAGAAACGAAGCATTGTGTTGTAAGGTTGCCAAGGTCAAACCCAAAGAATTATATATCGGTCCCATCCATTGAGCATCACGCCTTGCCAAATAGTCGTTGACAGTAATCAAATGTGCCCCATTCCCTTGTATAGCATTTAGATAAAGGGGCAACGTCGCGACGAGAGTCTTACCCTCTCCAGTTCTCATTTCGGCGATCTTTCCCTGATGTAGTACTAGGCCACCCATCAACTGTACGTCGTAATGCCTCATGGCAATAGTTCTTTTAGATGCCTCTCTAACAGCAGCAAAGGCCTCAGGCAAAATATCGTCAAGCGTTTTACCACTTGCAAGCGAATCGGAAAGCCTAATCGACGTTTTCTTAAGGTCAGCGTCCGAAAGCTTCTCGAATGATGGCTCCAACAAGTTAATTTGATCTGCGACCTGCCTAAGTCGCTTGATCTGACCATCACTCGAACCAGCTATTTTACTAAGTAGGCCAGTTAAAATACTCAAGTTATCTTATGCATCGACGGATTCCAGATATTCCAGTGACTGCGCCATAAACAGCCCTATTGGAACATCGCGCCGACGGACATACCTCCGTGAATACGGTGTATTGCCTCTCCCAATAATGGCGCGACAGACAGCACAGTTATTCTTTCTGATTCGCCTCCGTTGATTACAGGCAAAGTGTCAGTCGTTATAAGTTCTTTTAGGTTACTATTAGACAGTTTTTCCTTCGCAGTTCCAGATAGTACCCCGTGAGTACAACAAGCATAAACTTCTTTTACGCCTTGTTCTTGGAGGGTTTCAACTGTTGATAATAGAGACCCTCCTGTATCTATTTCATCGTCCAAGGCTATTGCTATCTTGCCCTTAACATCTCCTATTACATTTAAGGTCTCTGTCCTATCTTCATTGCCGATCCTTCTTTTCTCTATAATCGCCAGTGGAGCACCTATGCGTTGAGCAAGATCTCTTGCTCTCTTTATAGCGCCCAAATCCACACCCACAACAACTGGGTCAATAATCGCTTTATCCTTAATGTATCGCGCCAATATTGGAAGTGCGGTAAGCTCATCTACTGGAACATCGAAGAATCCTTGTATCTGTCCTGCGTGTAAATCTACAGTAAGTACTCTATCCGCACCCGCAGTAGAAATTAGATCAGATATAAGCCTGGCTGTAATTGGCACCCTAGGCTGGTCTTTTTTATCGGTTCTTCCATAAGCGAAATAAGGGATAACAGCAGTAATTCTACCCGCAGAAGCTCTCTTAGCAGCATCTATCATAATCAGGAGTTCCATAATGTTCTCATTGACAGGAGTAGAGAACGGCTGTACCAAAAAAACATCCCGCTGTCGAATATTCTCCTTGAACTGAACAAAAGTGTTGTCGTTAGCAAACTTATAAACGTCTGCCTCTCCAAGAGATTGTCCCAAATATTCGCATATAGAACGAGCTAACGCCTGGTGGGCGTTACCGGAAAACACTCTCAACTCTTCAAAGTTTGGCATAATCTGAAAACTAAAACCGATCCAAAATCTCGATATCGGGATCAAGCATGTTGCGCCTTTATCTCATTTTACATGCAGACACCCATTGTCAGGATTATAACATAGCAATAGCAGGCTCTAAAGAACAATTTCAGTGAGTTTGACACCCAGAACCGAAGCAAGGAAAATGCCATCAACCACACCAAAATCCACAGCCTAGGAGTCAAACATGCAACGGTCAGTTATCGTATCTGGAGCGCGGACGCCCATCGGCAAATTC
The DNA here is from genome assembly GCA_964493125.1 of uncultured Dehalococcoidia bacterium. Lineage (GTDB taxonomy): Bacteria > Chloroflexota > Dehalococcoidia > Lucifugimonadales > QGNO01 > QGNO01. Next base: position 41,119 of record CAZBMS010000002.1, read on the forward strand.
GGAGGGGCATTCAAATCTTTGAGCGCTTCTGATTTAGGTGCAGTAGCCATTAAAGCTGCCTTAGAACGTTCAAGCATTTCTCCTGAAATCGTAGACGAGATTATTATTGGTAACGTTCTTCAGACAGCTGAAGCCGGCTATTCACCTCGCCTTGCTGCCCTAAAGTCCGGTATACCCCAAGAAGTTCCTGTAATAGGTATAAATAGACAATGTGCCTCTGGATTGGACGCAATAAATATCGCGTCCGATGCTATACGGACCGGGAGAGCAGAAGTGATAGTAGCTGGTGGAATTGAAAATATGAGCCTCGCTCCATATGTTATCCGGAACATTAGATGGAGTGGGATAAGAATGGGTGAGCATCAAATGAGCGACTCATTAGTTGAAGGACTAAGTTGTCCAGTGAATTACTACCACATGGGGATTACCGCCGAAAACATAGCAGCTAAATACAAAGTTAGCAGATTGAATCAAGATGAATTAGCCCTGCTTAGCCACCAGCGTGCTTCTCAAGCACTTCAACAAGGTCTATTTGCAAGTCAGATTTCGCCCGTCACATTAGAGGATGAAAATGGTGAAGTTTCCCAAGTAGAACAAGATGAAGGCCCTCGAGCTGACGCCACCATGCAACAGCTCGCTGAATTACAACCCATATTCAAAGAAAATGGGACCGTTACAGCAGGCAATGCCTCATCGATTAACGATGGGGCTGCAGCCGTGGTTGTAATGTCTAAACAAAAAGCCGACCAATTAGGAATAGAGTCACAACTTGAATTTATTTCTAGCGCTGTAGTAGGTGTAGATCCAGCTTATATGGGAACTGGCCCAATTCCAGCAGTACACAAAACTCTTGAACGTGGGGGATTATCTATCAATGATATAGATCTTTTCGAAATCAACGAGGCGTTCGCCGCCCAAGCGATTTACTGTATCGATGAACTGGGGTTAGATTTATCCAAAACTAATGTGAACGGAAGCGGGATATCGTTGGGCCATCCAATAGGTGCAACTGGAGCAATAATGACAGTAAAGCTGATGGACATGCTTTTTACTAGGGACTTAGAACATGGAATCGTTACCATGTGCGTCGGAGGCGGTCAAGGATGTGCCACAGCATTTCGTAGGTTACGCTAAAAAATCACTCCTAAATTAAAAAATCATGCCCAGAGTATCTTCCAACCAACCAATCTCACTGTTATAATCACACAGCGCCCCGACAAGTTCGGGGCTATCTTTCGGTTAGAGGTTATTTCATGCCGGCATATGCCGTCATAGGCGGTCAGTGGGGCGACGAAGGCAAAGGCAAAATGGTGGACTTCCTGGCTCAATACAGCCAGTATGTAGTCCGTTATTCGGGTGGCAATAACGCTGGGCACACCGTTATTAACGACAAAGGTAGCTTTGCATTCCATTTAGTACCAACTGGTATTTTCTGGCCAGAAGTCACTTGTGTTATTGGGAATGGCGTCGTAATTGATGCAAACGTACTCATAGAAGAGATAGATGGCCTTAAGCAAGTTGGAATAGAAACTGGCCGATTGGCAGTGAGTGATCGTGCTCATTTGATAATGCCATACCATGTAACTTTGGATCGTCTCGAAGAGGAAGCTAGGGGCTCCACAGCTATAGGCACCACGGGAAGGGGAGTAGGTCCTGCTTACGTTGATAAGATCGCTCGTTCCGGCATTAGAGTTGGGGATCTCCTAGAAATTGATGACAAGAGTAGATTCTTGCCCCGTTTGGAAAGTGTTATCAAACTAAAGAATTCTCTGATAACCAAGGTATATGGCGGCAATCCAATAGACCTCCAAGAAATCTATCAGCAATGCCGTGAATGGGCAGATAAACTCAGACCATTTATAAAATCTACTGAGACGATGCTGCTAAAAGCCCTATCGAATAATGACTCGATCATTCTTGAAGGGGCCCAAGGCACCATGCTTGATATAGACCATGGCACTTTCCCATACGTCACATCATCTTCTCCTACGATAGGAGGGGCCATAACCGGACTTGGGATACCACCTCAGTCCATCAAGGGTGTTATGGGAGTTTTTAAAGCCTACTCAACTAGGGTAGGTTCTGGGCCAATGGTGACGGAGCTCCTGGATGATTTCGGAGAGGCTATCCGCGAACGCGCTCAAGAGTATGGGGCAACTACTGGTAGACCACGCAGGTGCGGATGGTTTGATGCTGTCGCGGCAAGATATAGTGCTCAACTAAATGGATACACGTCAATCGTACTAACACGTCTTGATATACTGGATACTTTTTCTAACATAAAGATATGCACAGGGTATCGTCTAGAGGACGGGACAATAACCACAGATTTCCCGACCAGTGCATCTACTTTAGAAAGTTGCGAGCCCATATATGAGGAAATACCTGGATGGGACGGCTCAACAGCTTCAACCACCAACGTAAAAGACTTACCTCAAGGGGCCAAGCTTTATGTAAACCGTATCGAAGAGCTGATAGGAGTCCCTATAGACATAATCTCAACTGGGCCTCGGCGAGAAGAGACAATTATCATAAGGTCAACTGTAGCCTAAACTAAATAAGGTTTTCGGATTAATCGGATATTATGGAGGGGAAATGAAACTGGCTTTTTACGACGACTTCAGGCTAGGAGTTGTACAGGGTAACCACATAGTAGACATGCCTGAAGTTGTCGAAAATCAATCTGATCTTAAACCTAGTGAACTAATAAATTATATCATTGCCAATTTTCAACGATATGAAAATCTCATAAAAACCAGTGCCGAAACCGGGAATCCCATACCAATCGCCAATATTAAATTCCGGTCCCCATTGCCTAAGCCCGGGAAAATTGTATGTATGGCAATAAACTACCTCGAGGGAGGTCCCGAATCCAAAATCCCGCCAATTAACGGTTTCTTGAAATCATCCAATTCTGTTGCCGGAGACGGCGACACAGTCAAGCTTCCCCCTGCAAATGCTTCGATATTTGAGCACGAAGCTGAGCTAGGAGTTGTAATAGGGAAAACCGCCAGTAACGTAGGGCAAAGCTCGGCTTACGATTACGTCTTTGGCTACATGAATGTGGTTGACATCTCGGCTAGGGACTTGGGTAACCCTCCATATGACAGCTACTTCCCTATCAAGTCTTGGAGTAATTTTGCTCCCATGGGCCCGTACCTAGTTACTAGAGACGAGATTTCGAATCCACAAGATATTAACGTAAAACTCTGGGTAAACAACAAACTTAACCAGAACTTCAACACAAGCTCTATGGCACACAAGATAGCAGAGTGTATAGAGTGGGTATCTAGCATAACAACTCTAGACCCCGGTGACGTTATAGCAACTGGTACAAATCACCTAGACCTTGGACCACTTCAAGATAGCGATATTGTCGAGATGGAAACCGAGGGGCTAGGCAGAATTCACTTCAAGATAATCGATCCCCTCAAGAGGGGATGGCCTAGAGAAACCCGTGCTGAAAAAGCCGCCAGAGAAGGTGGAGGGAACTAGATTATGAAATTTGCATTTTTTGACGATTCAAGAATAGGAATTGTAATCGACTCGGAGATTGTCGATATCACCGAGGTTAATCTGGGAATCAATACCGCCACTACTCAAGGTTTGCTTAATGGCATAATGGGAAATTTTGATTCGCTTCGACCTAGATTGGAAGACCTAACCCTATCTGGAACAAGAGTTCCATTATCTTCGGTAAACTTGGGCCCGCCTATACCAAGACCGGGGAAAATTGTAGCAATGGCTGTGAATTATATGGAGAACGGCGCTCTTAAAGAAAAGCCTCCTATACATGCCTTTTTAAAATCTCGAAACGCCATAATCGGACCCGGGGATACTATAAATCTGCCAAAGGCCAATGCTAGCGTATTCCATCACGAAGCAGAATTGGGCGTTGTCATAGGTAAAGAAGGAACCGATATCGCGGTTGAAAATGCGTTTGACCACGTGTTTGGCTACGTCAACTTTATTGATGTATCTGCACGTGGATTAAGTGGTGGTAACTTCTTTTGGAATAAAAGTTGGGATACCTTTGCTCCCATCGGGCCATACATAGTGACTAAAGATGAAATTGCCGACCCACAAAATCTTCCAGTCAAACTCACAGTGAACGGTATGCCCAGACAAGAACTTTCTACTAGCGATATGGCACACGATGTAGCTGCATGCATAGCGTGGGTCTCTTCTATTACAACTCTAGACCCCGGCGACATTATTGCAACAGGCACGAACCACCAAGGCCTTGGAGCAATACAAGATGGTGACTCGATATTAATGGAAATCACTGGTCTTGGTAGTCTCGAAGTAAACGTAAGAGACGACCTGAAGCGGCAGTGGCCAACTGAGGTAGATAGTGCTTTCGCAGATCGAATGGCAGGACGTTCCTGATTTGCAAGCCAAAACATACCTCTTCGACTTTGACAAAGCACTGATTTCTGATGCCCCTGAAGGCTTGCTTGGTCTAGACTTGAACACACTTAATAACGAGGTTGCATATAATGGTCAAAGATAAAACTGTTGAATCGTATAGTAGAGGCATGGTTGTAGTGGCCCATCCTGACGACGCTGAATTCGGATGTTCCGGAACTGTAGCAAAATGGGTTAAGGAAGGCATACAGTTCGTTTATGTACTTTGTACGGATGGAAGCAAAGGTACTTCGGACCGGGATATTGGCCCCCAAGAACTTTCTCGGATTCGAAAAGATGAACAAATAGCGGCAGGGAAATTGCTAGGTCTTAACGATGTAGTTTTCTTAGACTACCCTGATGGATATCTAGAACCTAGTCTCGATTTGAGACGCGACATCTCTCGAGAAATCAGGCGCTTCAAGCCAGACATTCTGATAACTACGAACCCCACCCGAACTTTAACTGGATCTGGCTATATAGGACACCCCGACCATTTTGCAGCCGGAGAAGCCACTCTATCCGCCGTTTATCCTGCTGCTCGCGATCACCTCACATTTCCAGAATTATTGGAAGAGGGACTTGAAACTCACAAAGTACGTGAGGTGCTTATCATGGGGCATGATACACCTGATAAATGGATTGATGTTAGCTCAAGCATAGATATTGCGATACAGTCTCTTCTTGCCCACAAGAGCCAGCTAGGAATTGAAGCAGCCGAGCGATCCAAGGAATGGAAGAAGCGTGCCGGTAAAGAACATCAGATGGGGTATGCGGAAGGGTTCAAAAGCTTCACCTTAAGTTGATTACCCTCCGAATTCACACGAGTCGAAATTAATTTCGACCAAGTTAATGTGGGCTAGATGGTGGAGCTGAAGGGAGTCGAACCCTTGACCTCCTCAATGCCATTGAGGCGCTCTCCCAACTGAGCTACAGCCCCACTTCAGCATTCAACTATAACATTCGCTAATACGAGCCGCAATCACTAGCGGTACAACCACACAATATATACTGCTACATGTTACTCAACATAGGCTATGTGGATTGACAGCATGAGAAACCCTAAATAGCATAATCATCTAGGAGTTTCCAATGGCTACAAATGAACGTCAAACCGAATTGCGTTACGAACCTAAAGAAATCGACAAGAAGTGGCAAGCACGATGGGCCAATGACGGCCTATACAAAGTAGATGATCTCGCAGATCTCCCCAAATGGTATGAAATGACCATGTATCCATACCCATCAGGAGATTTGCACATCGGTCATTGGTATGCAATGGCGCCTTCCGATGCTCACGCACGATTTAAACGGATGCAAGGCTACAATGTCCTCCACCCCATGGGTTTCGACTCTTTCGGATTACCCGCAGAAAATGCTGCGATAAAACAAAAGATACATCCACACGACTGGACTACCAAGAACATTGAAAATATGAAGCGTCAATTGCGATCTATGGGCACAATTTACGACTGGAACAGAGAATTAAGTACTATGGATCCAGAATATTATCGGTGGAACCAGTGGCTATTTCTCCAATTCTTCAAAAACGGTCTTGCCTACAGGGAAAATGCGCCTGTTAACTGGTGCCCTATTGATCAAACAGTTTTAGCGAACGAACAAGTTGTAGATGGAAAATGCGAAAGATGTGACGCCCAAGTAGAGCGAACCAACTTAGAACAATGGTTTTTCAAAATCACTCAGTTTGCAGACAAGTTATTAGACTTTTCGAAACTAATTGACTGGCCTACAAGAATAAAAACCTTGCAAGAAAATTGGATAGGCCGTAGCGAAGGAGTTGACATAAGTTTTGATATTTCTCATCTCAATATAGAGGAAGCCGAACTTCGTACTTTTACTACCAGAATTGACACTATCTATGGCGTAACATTCATGGCGTTGGCTCCTGAGCACCCACTCATTGAGAAAATCGTTACACCAGACAAAAAGTCTGCCATCAGCAAATATATCCAGGGGGCTCGTCAACAGTCAGAAATAGAGCGTTTGGCGGCTGACAGAGAAAAAACTGGTGAGTTCACTGGTTGCTACGCTATAAATCAACTAAATGGGGACCAGATCCCAATCTTCGCCGCCGACTACGTCCTATTAAGCTATGGCACAGGTGCGGTTATGGGCGTACCTGCGCACGACCAACGTGACTTCGAATTTGCAACCAAAAAGAGCCTGCCAATTAAAGTAGTTATATCTCCTAAGGACTGGAATGGGGAGGAACTGTCAGAGGCATACATCGGTTCAGGATTACTAGTAAATTCTGGAGAATTTGATGGCATTTCAAGCGATAAAGGAATCAACCTGATTGCTGAGCATGTAGAAAATACTGGATGGGGCAATCGGACCATATCTTATCGCCTCAGAGATTGGCTTATCTCAAGACAACGATATTGGGGAACTCCCATCCCAATAATCTACTGTATCACTTGTGGAACAGTGCCAGTCCCAGAGGAAAACCTACCAGTAGAGCTACCGCGGGATGCCGATTTTAGGCCTAAGGGGAAATCTCCACTCGCATCTAATCCAACGTTCTTAAACACAACATGCCCAAATTGCGGGGGTAAAGCCGAGCGAGAAACTGACACCATGGACACATTTGTTGATTCCTCCTGGTATCAACTCAGATATGTCAGCCCAAACTACGACAAAGGTCCTTTCGACAAAGAACTATTAAACCTATGGGGAGCTGTGGATCAATATACAGGAGGGGCGGAGCACGCAGTCATGCACCTGCTTTATACACGATTTTTTACAAAGGCACTTAATAAATTAGGACTACTGAACTTTGAAGAGCCTTTCCTAAGATTATTCAACCAAGGAACAATTATTGCTGACCATCATAAGATGAGCAAATCACGAGGGAACGTAATCGCACCAGATCCATTCGTAGAATCACTGGGCGCTGATGTGGTCCGCATTTACTTAATGTTCCTAGGGCCGTGGGAACAAGGTGGCGATTGGAGTGATAGTGGCATCAGAGGGATGACACGGTGGGTAAACCGTGTATGGGACATAGCTCATGTCGATGCCAGTAAATTCGACAAGGTCGATAAAGAAACTTCCCAAAACCTCACGCGCGATACTCACAAAACTATACGTAAAGTTATCACTGACTTGGATCGTTATCATTTCAATACCGCTATTGCAGCCATGATGGAATTCAGTAACAAACTTGGAGCAATAGCACTAAAGAAGAACGTATCCGCAACAGATTGGGGAAAGGCTGTCACAACTCTACTCTTACTGTTAGCCCCAATAGCACCACACATATCCGAAGAATTGTGGGAAAGGCTAGGAAATTCCTACAGCATACACAACGAAAAACTTCCTGAATGGAATGAGGCTTTAGCCGCTGACGAAACTATAACCCTGATAGTACAGGTTAATGGAAAAGTAAGAGACAAAATTTCAGTTCAGGCTGATATATCTGAGGACGAAGCAAAGGAAGCCGCTTTAAAAAGCACCAACGCACAAGGATTTGTTGGAGACAAAGACATCCGAAAACTCATTTATGTTCCAAGCAAACTAGTGAACATAGTTATCTAACATATTGAGCCCTACATCTCAATTTTCTTCTCTCCAGAAAGATATGGTATCGGCTCTTTAGAGAAAGCAACTCTACATCCAGGCCCACAGAAATAATAAGTATCGCCTTTATATTGATGGGTTCCACCATGAGGTTTCGCAGCAGAAACCATCATCCCACAAACAGGATCTCTAAAAGAGTTTTCAGAGTCAAAAAGGTCCAAAACTTTCCTTAGCATCTAATCATCACACTACGATATTTTCCTATATTTCGTAACTAAAGCTTCATTGCCAGCAGCGTACATATTGCCATAGATATCAACCCATAGTCCGTGCACATTGGCAGCGGTACGTATGCGAGTAATCATCTGGCCGTCTAAATTGAGCATGGTCATTCCGGGAACTTGGTCAGTAACATAAACAGTTTCCTCTAAATCAATATATATATCCATCGGGTGAAAAAAACCCAGCCATTCGGATACATAACCACCGTTTGTATCAAAAATCTGAACCCTATGATTCTCCCGATCGCACACGTATACGCGATCTTTATGAACCCATATCCCATGAGGAACGGAGAATTGACCAGGTCCGACACCCCAAGATCCCCAAGATTTAACGTACCTCCCATCAGACTTGAACCGATGTACGCTAGAATTAGCGTACCCATCCGCAATATAGATTTCGCCATCGCCAGTCACGGCAATATCAGCAGGATGGTTAAACGGTTCTTCCAAAGCGGGGATATCTCTATTCCCCAACCTCAAGGAAACGTTTCCTTTTGTATCATACTTAAGTATTTCATGGGCATCTCTGTCAGATAGAAATACTTCATCACTTTCGGTGATAAATATTCCATGACCATCCATTAATTCTCCATCACCCCAAGAATCAATTAGGTTTCCTTCTCCATCAAACACTAGAATGGGCGGATCCTTTCTTTGATAAACGTAAACTTTGCCTTCTGAGTCCGTTGCAACATGCGAAGTGTTACCAAATGTCATTCCGGACGGCAAATTCCCAAACGGATGAATTACCTCATAAACGTGCCTACCCGTTCCTGCAATAAATCTGACCATATAAACTCTCCATCACTCCTTATTGACAACATATTCTTAGTTTCAAGCAACCTTTTCTTTGCTATTTTCTTCAACAATTCGCTGAGTTATATGAGCTGGAACTTCTTCATAATGGTCGAACGTCATCGTGAAGTAGCCCCTTGCCTGGGTCATAGAACGCAAATCCGTAGCGTACCTCTGGACTTCAGATTGCGGAACTTCGGCTTGTATCACCGTCGCTCCATCAGATGGATTCATGCCTAGAATACGCGCTCTTTTTGTGTTTAGATCGCCTATGATATCTCCAGTATAAGAATCAGGAACAGTAATATCCAACTTCATAACGGGCTCAAGTAGAACTGGTGATGCCTGCTCAACCCCTTTCCTCAAAGCATACGAGCCTGCAATCTCAAAACTCATCCCAGATGAGTCGACTGGATGAGAACTGCCGTCATATAGCACAACCTTAACGTCTACTATTGGCGAGCCATTCAACGGGCCTGCTTCCAGTGATTTTGTAGCACCTTTTTCCACTGCTGGAATGTATTCCTTGGGCACATTCCCACCTACGACTGTATCAGCGAACTCAAATCCAGAACCTCTTGGAAGGGGCTGCACTTCTATCATAACGTGGGCAAATTGACCATGCCCGCCAGATTGCTTTTTGTGTCTATATTCAGTTTTGGCAACGGACGAAACAGTTTCTTTGTATGGTACTTTTGGAACTTCACTAACAAGCTCGACTCCGAACTTGCGTTTAACTTTTTCCAAGGCAACATCTATGTGAGTTTCCCCTATTCCAGACAGTAGTGTCTCACCAGTATCCTGAGAGCGAGTTAAATTAAGCGTAGGATCTTCTTCTATAAGCCGACTCAAAGAGCTTGCCATTTTATCAACATCTGCTTTGCTTTTAGGGCTTATAGCTGCTGTAACAGAAGGTTGTGGGAATTCCCTAGCCTCCAGCTTTATAGGATTATCCTTGTTTGACAGAGTATCTAGGGTTACGGTCGCATTTAACTTGGATACCGCACCTATGTCACCTGCAGTCAGGCTTTGAGTTGTCTGTTGATTCTTGCCCAAAGGCACAAATATCTGACCTATACGCTCGTCCGTAGATCTATTTGCATTCCAAACCTGAGAGTCGCTATTAATAGTCCCGCTAATAACCTTAAAGTACGAAAGCTTCCCCACAAATGGATCTGCGGTGGTCTTAAAAATACGTGCCGCAAATGGACCAGCAGGGTCTGGATCTAGCTCGCTACCATCTTCCACTATAGCAGGCGGACCCTCCGACGGAGACGGCAACAAATCAATCACTGCAGTCATCAGCTCATTTATCCCTATACCAGCCGTAGATGAACCAGAAATTACAGGGACAATGTCCCCTTTTAGAACAGCACTTCTCAGTGCTTTAGATATCTCATCATCCGAAAGAGTACCTTCTTCCAGATACTTTATCGTCAAATTTTCATCGGTCTCAGCCACAGTCTCTATCAACTGCTCTCTGAGTTTATCTATTTCGGAGCCTAAAGTTGCCGTTGCGTCCACATCCAACAAGTTAACCACACCACTAAAATCTTGCTCGGAACCTACAGGCACCTGAATTGCAACGCATTTCCTGCCTAGAACCGCTCGTATGCTCTCCATGCAACGAAAGAAGTCTGCATTTTCTCTATCCATCTTGTTAACAAATATCATCCTCGGAAGAGCCCTAGTTTCACACATTTTCCATGCAAGTTCTGTTCCCACTTCTACAGATGCTTGCGCGGCAACGAGCAAAAGAACAGCATCTCCGGCACTAAGGGCAGAAATAGCTTCACCCACAAAATCAGGGTAACCAGGCGCATCGATGAAATTTAGCTTCTTGCCTGATAAGTTAACTGGTGCAACACTAGCCTGAATACTGCTTTTCCTCTTGATTTCTTCCGGTTCATAATCTGATGTGGTATTTCCATCCTCCACATTTCCCAGTCTCGGTATTGATCCAGTAGCCATCAACATTGCTTCAATCAGCGATGTCTTTCCAGTACCAGAATGGGAAAAAAGCGCAACATTGCGAATGTCACTAACGTCTATAGCAGGCATGCATTTACCCCCCTTGGCAAGGCCTCCCTAGATGGCCCCATTGTAGCCAAGGAACGTTGGCTTAGCAATCGTTTTACGCCAAGCCCGATTTGAATCCATTATTTGACCAAATTAACGTATATCGAACATTACTTTACTTAATCAGGTTGTCGTACATTAGTAGATCAATAATAATAATTGACATATGAAATTGTACTTTTGACCTACCATTCACTAATCTGATCTATAGATGAAAAGCTTATACTCAATAATAACCCTGTTTATCATTTTTGTTGCCGTGCTACCTCAAGACACCCTACAAGCGACGCCGTTACGAGAAATTTCTGTACGATACCAATTTAATCTAGCTACATGGGAGACTTCACGTCTTCCCATAAAATGGGTTTATAAAATCGGCTGGCACCTCTTTCCAATTAACCTTAAATACAGCGATCGAGTATCGATTATCGAAGATTTTTTGCTCCACAAAAAGAAAGTGGCTAAGCTTAACAATCTAATGAATGAGGCCGCCATAGGGAAAGATTCAAACTTAGAGCTTATTGAGGAACAATTTATAAAAGCTACTAAAGACGCCAGATCGATACAGATGAACGCGGAGGAGGCTTTCGAATCGGCTATATCAGATACTATCAGATCCGAAAAAATACCTAGTGTAATGGTGGGGCCATTTTTCTTTCCGCCTGTAGATTTCGTATTTGAACCACTGCCTACAATATTAGTCACTTCACGCAGAGACAAAATAGAACGTTTGGAGTCAATATTTCTTGAAGCTGATCTGCCGCCTTCCAAACGTGAGATTTTAGAAACCAGAATTCTCAATGAACAGGGAGTATCCGCAATCGTAAATAACATCGGAGGACTTTCAACTTTCCCCAACATGTTAACCACCCATGATCTGCGTACCACTATAGAAATCGCCGGACACGAGTGGCTTCACAGTCATCTATTTTTTCAGCCGCTCGGTCGTAATATCCACAAAGATTCAAACATGAACATTATAAACGAAACAACCGCTAATATATTCGGCAAGGAATTAAGTGACCTTGTTTACGCTCAATTGACCGGAGAAACTGCCCCAAAATATATTGTGGGCCAAACGGAGCCTTATGCGTGCCCAGAGGGTCTTTTTTGTTTTAATGAAGAGATGAGAAAAACCAGGCTCAAGGCAGACGCACTTTTGGAAGAAGGTGAAATAGAGAAAGCAGAGAATTATTTAGAAAAACAACGTCAAATATTCGTTAACAATGGGTACTCGATTAGAAAACTCAACCAAGCATTTTTTGCATTCCATGGTACCTACTCGGATAGCCCAACATCCATTAGCCCAATAAATGACCAATTACTTCATATCAGAAAAGGCTCTTCATCTCTAGGCGATTTCATTCGTAAGATTGAAGTAATATCCGATCATAAGCAGCTACTAGAACTTCTGGAATAGAAAGGGATTGCCTAGCCCTGATCACTTGAGTTCAAGATATCTTCTTTGTGTTTCCAAGAACAAATTTAGCTTTATACACAATTAGTTTATTTCTTTCATGAGTTATTATCGTTGTGCTATCATCTGCCAATGATGACGGTATGACAGGACAACAGATAGATGTTCAAATACGTCCCGAGTTCCAAAAATCATTGTCCGACACTTGGGTAGGCAAAGTGGCCAAGCTGGCTTTGATAAAAGGATTGGCGTCATCTGGAATTCCAAATGACGGACATAGATTAAGCTTACTAGTAACCGGAGATGACGTAGTTCGTGATTTAAACCGAACTTACAGGGGGTTAGATAAAACCACCGATGTCCTTGCATTCTCCTCCGAGCATCCAGGTGTGTATATGGGTAAGGATCAGCCTTATAAATCCAATTTCGAGAGTCCATTCATAACTCCAGAGGAGTATGGACATTTTGTCGGTGAAGTAATAATTTCATACCCTCAGTGTGCAAGACAAGCAACTTCAGAAGGTAAAACTGCGAAAGATGAAATGGCACTACTTATAGCTCATGGAGTTTTACATCTAATCGGATTCGACCATTTAGAGCCGAAAGAGGAACTGGTGATGAAGGGCGTGGAAACAGAAATCCTTTCCGGAATTGAAAGATCGGAGATACAGCTTTGACATCTTCAAGCGTTTTCTACAGGAAATGGAGGCCACAAACATTCGACGATTTAGTCGGACAGGAGCCAATATCCAGAGCTATAAGACAAGCGATAATAACCGGTAACGTTTCTCACGCGTACCTATTTTGCGGACCACGAGGAACAGGCAAAACAAGTACAGCTAGAATATTTACGAAGGCCGTTAATTGTCTTGATGCAACCGAAGGCAATCCTTGCAACAACTGCACGTTATGTATTTCGGTAAATGAAGGTACAGCTATAGACCTTTTGGAACTAGATACGGCCAGCAATCGTGGAATCGATGAGATCAAAAGCATCAGAGACAAAGCAAACTACGCTGCATTGGAGGCCAAATACAAAGTCTATGTCCTAGACGAGGCCCATATGTTAACTAGGGAAGCATCTAATGCACTCCTTAAAACACTAGAGGAACCGCCGGCACACGTAATTTTCATACTAGCCACTACTGAACCACATAGATTAACTAATACCATAATTTCAAGATGTCAACGATTTGACTTCAGACGAATTTCTACCAACGCAATGACTGAAAGGCTAATAAAAATCGCGGATTCGGAGAACGTAAATGTAGATGGCTCGGTTTTAGATGCAATTACAAAACAATCCACTGGTAGCCTTAGAGATGCAGAAACCTTACTTGAACAAGCCATAACCTCGTTTGGAAGTCCGCTTACTATACAAGATGTAAATATACTGCTCGGATTGGCTTCGGATGAACGTGTTCGCGACTTGATCAGATACATTTTAATAGGCGATATAACAAACTCCTTCAAAATTTTGAACCAATTAGCAACCGAGGGCACAGACCTTGTACAGCTTCAAAGGCAAATGGTAGACGAATTGCGAAACATGCTATTGATAAAATTCGGAGGGGCAGAACTAGTAGCTCAACCTTCTGAAATAATCAAAGAACAATCCCTCATAATTATGAATGTTGAACAGGCAACCATTCTGACAACGCTACGTGCTATAGGTCAAATAAACTCTCGTAGGGATATACCTTCTACCCTTCCAATTGAACTAGCAATCTTAAATTCGATTCAAGACTCTTCAGAGAACCTTACTATTGATCCCGCTAGAAGAAACTCTGAACCATCCAAGGTAGTGACACCATTTAGATCAAAATCTGAACCCGAATCGGAGAACGGGGCTTCGGTAGTCAAAGCAGACGACACACCAAATACCGAAAACCATAATCCAGACTCAGGCACTACTGAAAAATTGCAGTCTCCAACAACAATATCGATGATAGCCCAAAGCGAAAATGACGATACATTGCAAAAAGAATGGCCTAGTATCATCAAAGCCCTAAGCAAAGTTAAAGCAAGGCGATTTAATATGGGCGCTCTATTGAGAGATTGTAAAAAGGCTAATATTGACGGAGACACTCTAAAATTAGGATTTTCCCACAGGTCTCACATGGAGCGTTTCATTGATGAGATTGATAATCCTGAAAGTAAACTGAACTTAATTTCAACGGTCTCTAATATATCTGGGACAAACCCTGTAAATGTTTCTTGTTACCTATTAGACAGGGAAGAACATAAGAAAAACCCTAAAGACAATGCGCTAGTGCAAGCCGCGATAAACTTGGGAGGTAAACTTGTTGAGGAACAAGAATAACTATGAATAAAAACTTATTAAAACAAGCACAGGAATTGCAAAAACGTATAAATGATGCTCAGGTACAACTTGAGAACGAAACAGTGGAAGCGACATCTGGAGGCGGAGTTGTGTCTACAGAGGTAAGTGGTAAACAGAAGCTGCTTTCCATAAAAATAGACCCCTCAGTAATAGATTCTCAAGACCCAGCGATGTTGGAAGACCTAATAATCGCAGCAGTTAATGAAGGATTAGACAAGTCACAGAAATTAATGGCAGAGCGGTTGGGGAAGATCACTGGAGGCATTGGTATACCTGGACTATAGTTGATTTGTACAGCAATTACTTGAATAACCAAACTACAAACCCGCTCTCACTAACTGAAATCTGGAACATAAAATACACTCAGGGAATATGGCCAACATACTGACATCAAACACTACTACTAATTATGACTAACAGCGACTTTTTGCCAACTGCAGAGCCCGTCGCTCGGCTAATACAGGAGTTTCACAAGTTGCCAGGAGTAGGATCAAAAACCGCTCAACGGCTAACGTACCACCTTGTCCGCATGCCCAAAGCCGAGTCTGAGAATCTTGCTGAAGCTATCCTAGCGATGAAGGAACGTACGATCCTATGTTCTCAATGCCAAAACATTTCCGAAAACGATCCGTGCCCAATTTGCCTGGATCCACAGAGAGATATTACTAGGATATGTGTACTAGAAGAACCTCTCGATGTTTTAGCTATTGAACGAACCCATGCCTATAAAGGTCTTTATCACGTACTTCACGGTGCCATATCGCCAATAAATGGGATAGGCCCAGATGAATTACGAATTAGCGAATTGCTTACACAAATCAAGGCTGGGAATGTAACCGAAGTAATAGTTGCAACAAATCCCAACCTTGAGGGCGAAGCTACGGCAATGTATTTGCACAAACTTATATCTCACTTAGTCGAAAAAGTGACGCGGCTTGCTAGGGGTCTACCAATAGGCGGCGATCTAGAATACGCGGATCAAATCACCCTCACTCGTGCCTTCGAAGGCAGACAGGAATTCTAGATGAGTGCGCCAAGGACGTACAATACCGAGGGTTTAGTATTGAGATCTTACCCTTTAGGAGAAACAGATAGAATACTCACAATATTTTCAAAAACTTCTGGGAAATTAAGAGTTTCAGCGAGAGGTTTAAGAAAACCTAAGAGTAAGTTGGCTGGGCACCTTGAACCACTCACATGTGCATATTTAACTATTTCAAGAGGGCGAACTTTAGATATCATTACCGGAGCCGAATCTAAAGAATCATTCTCCTCTATCAAGGAAAATTTAAATAAACTTTCGAGTGCAATCTATTTAACTGAGCTTGTAGACACAATAAATCCGCTCGAGGCACCTAACCCATACGGGTATTCCATTTATCTTGAGGGATTGCAAGCGCTTGAAAAAGAATCGTCAAATACGCAGTTGATTGTACGTTATATGGAACTACACCTGTTAATTCAGGCTGGTTATTCTCCTGAGTTACATCAGTGTACAGAGTGTCAGGATAATATAATTGAAGGGAATCATTATTTTGACTCGAGTCACGGCGGGGTGATTTGCGAAAGGTGTATTAACAACCAAACAAATTTCCGTCCCATTTCTGTAGCAGCACTGAAAGTGCTGCGTTTCTTCGCAAAGTCTACTCTAAAGGAGTCTCTTTCTTTGAAAACAGATGAGCCGTTAGAATTCGAGTTGCGATCTTTGATGGACGCCTACATAAGGTATACACTAGATAGAGAGGTTCTATCCAAATCATTCATCAGATCTGTTTCTGAGCTAGGAGAAACAGTTAATATATCAACAACTTAAGGTGATCTATATTGGCTAGAAAGAAAAAAGGGGCGAACAGCTCAAACCCAGTTTTCAATAAAATACTCGTGGCTAACAGGGGTGAAATTGCTTGCCGCATCATGAAGACTTGCAAGAAACTCGGAATCAAAACTGTGGCCATATATTCGGACGCTGACAAACGCTCTGATCACGTAAAGATGGCCGACGAAGCCATACGAGTCGGCAAAGCGCCAGCATCAGAAAGCTATCTAAATATAAAGTCCATTCTAAGAGCTGCGAAGAGGTCAGGGGCTGAAGCAATACACCCAGGTTATGGTTTCCTCTCTGAAAATCCTGACTTCGCAAACGCTTGCGGGAAATCCGGGGTGGTTTTTATAGGCCCATCGTCCCAAGTAATGAATTTAATGAAAGACAAAATTCAGGCTCGGCGCCTTGCGGCTGAAGCTGGATTACCTTTGCTCCCAGGATCTGACGGAATAGTTACAGACGAAGACGCAGCCTCAACAGCAAGAGAGATTGGTTTTCCAGTAATGCTTAAAGCAACAGCAGGTGGCGGAGGTATAGGTATTCGGCTAATCCACAACGAAGACGAGCTGCCTGAAAATTTAAAAAGAGCTAGGGCTTTAGCTGAAAGCTCTTTCGGTAATTCGGAGATGTACCTGGAAAAATATCTTGAGCATCCCTCTCACATAGAAGTACAGGTACTGGCTGACAATTATGGGAATGCCTTACATCTATTCGAGCGAGATTGCTCAGTACAGAGGCGTAATCAGAAAATCATAGAAGAAACTCCAGCCAGAAAACTTGGCAGACGCCAAAGGAAAAAAATATGTGAGGCTGCCCTGAAGCTCGTCCGACACTTAAACTACACAAACGCAGGAACTGTTGAATTTATTGTTGATCAATCAGGAGATTTCCATTTCCTCGAAATGAATACTCGCCTGCAAGTTGAACACCCTGTCACAGAAATGGTAACTGGTATAGACATAGTAGAGCAACAAATCCATATCGCTGCTAATAAAACATTGACACTAGATCAAGACGACATCAAAAGTAGAGGGCATTCGATAGAAGCCAGAATCTATCCGGAAGACCCAGTAACTTTTATTCCGTTTACTGGCACAATAAATAAGATAGTACAAGCAGATAAAGATAACGTGAGAATTGACAGCGGAATGTCTTCAGGTCAAGAAATTTCTTCCTACTACGACCCTTTAATATCAAAAGTTATCGTTTGGGGAAAATCAAGAAAAAGAGCTATAAGCGCACTTATAGAAGCCCTGAATGACTATCATATTGAAGGAATTGTTAACAATATTCCAGTAATACGTGACGTACTTGAAGATGACGTGTTCAAGGACAATAAGTACTCGACACACATACTGCGTAGGCTATCCGAAGACCCTAATCGCGTACTTAGCCCACAAGAGGAAAGGGAAGCAACCGCCGCTATTGCTGTGGCTTTAGGAACTCTATTCGGCAACGGACAAACAAGGCGAACAAACGCATGGAAGACCTACGGTCGTTCCATGCAAATGGCACCCAGAGCGGATAGAGGGATTCTATGGTAAAGCGACAGATCCGCATAAAAGTAAAGGGGACCTGGCACACAGTAGAGCTTGAAGAGCCTCAGCAGTACCCTTTTCAAATGGTGGTAGACGGGGAAACAATGGCGATAGAAGTACAATCTGGCAAGATAGATCACTCCCCACAAAATGAAAATTCAAATCTCCTCAAGCAAGATAATGCTACCCCAGGCATGTCTGCAATTACTCAGGAAGATCAGAAAATCATTAGGTCCCCGATGCCTGGCCGAATCGTTTCAATCACCGCAGAGGTGTGGAATAAACTGGAAGCTGGTGCAGAAGTTTGCGTATTGGAGACCATGAAAATGGAACAAAGCATCAAGATTTCCAATGGAGGGACCGTCAGAGCAATTTTTGTCGAATCAGGTCAAAATGTTACCGCAGGCACACCATTGGTTCAGCTTGGATAAGACTGCAAACTAGATAAGCTTTTTACCTTTGCTTTTATACAAATCGCTAGAGAGTCAGCCGTAAGAGTCCCATCTAGCACGAACCATCTTTGAGGATCTGATTCAGCCATTTTCGCGTACCCATCATAAACTTTTCTGTGAAAAGACAACGGTTCATTTTCAAATCTTTCATTATTATCGCTCTGAAAACGATCCTTATTTGAATCATTTCGGGATTTGTGCCTTTCTAAAGCATTTTCAGGCGATATATCTAAAAGAATCGTCAAATCTGGGGTTGTACCTTCAGTGGCTATCTCATTTATTTTGGCAATAAAATCCAATGAAATCCCTCTCGCAAAGCCTTGATATGCAACAGTAGATGAGGTAAATCTGTCGCATATAACCACCTGATTTTGGATAATAGCTTTGCCCAATTTCTCTTTTATAAGTTGCGCCCTAGCAGCTGCAAACAAGAAAAGCTCCGAAATGGGTGTGATCTCAGTGATTGATTCCGACTTCAACGACTTGCGTATTTCTGCACCCAAGTTCGTTCCGCCTGGCTCCCTAAACAAAGCAACTGAGATTCCTTCTTCTTTCAAAGCCTGGTACAACCTACGAGCCTGAGTAGATTTCCCACTACCATCCAAGCCTTCAAAGACGACAAATACACCCATAATTAACGCCTGAAAACCATAACCCTTCTTTGTGGTTCTACCCCTACACTCTCAGAGGCAACATTATATCTATTCGCAAGTTCGTGCTGTTGCCGACGTACATAAGATCGCTGGGGTTCAAGTTCTATATAAGGTTCCCCTTCCCAAACCTTTTCAACAGCGTCCTGTGCCTCCCGCATCGCATCTTCAAGAGATACCGGCTTACCATACACATGTTTTCTACGACTTCCTTTACCAAACCCTAATAAAAACTGTTGTATCTGTAGCTTAGTATTCTTCCTTAAAACGTGAACCGGGATTCCGAGATTTTGTGCACTTTTTACTAATTTAGCGTTGCGCCTGTAGTGAATTCGGGTGGTCAATAAAACATCTGCTTGTTCAATATTGTCGGTCACCATTATAGTCATCTCACCACGGGTTACTAGCTCCTGTATGAACGATCGATTTATCCCAAAAGGGCAAACTAAAAGGGTCTGCCCTGAAACTGATGCCTCATCATTAGGCAAATCTACATGAAATCTGTGATTATCAGCATCTGATTTTTTATTCCCTGTAAAATCAGAAGGGGAAAGCGCTACGCCATCTGCTCTGACACCACCGAATGAATCACCCTTTCTGCCCTCAGACCGCGGCTGTAAGCCTCTCAACATCACATCAACTACTGAAGCAACATCGTAGTGTATTGCAACTTCACCCCAGCTTTTGATCTCAACAACCGAATCAAACGTGGGGGGGCGTTTCCTCTCCAGAATCGTTTTTTGAGTCCTACGACGTCTAGCCTCTTCATCACCGAGTATAACTGACTCTAAACCACCCACTAGATCACTCAAGGTAGGGTTCATCATTAGATTCTGTAAAGTGTTTCCATGGGCTGTCGCTATAAGTTGCACTCCACGTTCGGCAATGGTTCTAGCGGCTGCAGCTTCAAGTTCGGTGCCCATCTCATCTACTATGATGACCTCAGGCATATGATTTTCAACTGCCTCAATCATTACATCATGTTGGAGTGCTGGAGTTGGTACCTGCATCCTGCGCGCATGCCCTATTCCCCTGTGCGGAATATCCCCATCACCTGCTATTTCATTCGAAGTATCGACTACAATCACTCTCCGCCTAACCTCGTCAGCCAATATACGAGAGACCTCTCTTAGCATCGTAGTTTTACCAACACCTGGACGACCAAGCAGCAAAACGCTTTTCCCACTTCGTATCAATTCCTCAACTGGCTTAATAGTCCCAAATACAGCTCTTCCAACCCGACACGTTATACCTACAACCCTGCCGCCTCGGTTCCTAATAGCGGAAATCCTGTGCAAAGTTCTTTCAATACCAGCGCGATTATCTTGACCAAATTCCCCAATTCGTTCCGTGACATAACGTAGGTCATCTTCTGATATCTCTTGGTCCGACAGAAAAATGTCTCCCCCCAAAAACCGTGCTTCCGGGAGACGACCAACATCCATCACTATCTCCAATAAATCGCCGAAGCCCTCTCGATTTTGTAAGGCGTTAAGTAAACGATCAGGCATCACATTAAGCAAACTTACCAAGTCTTCTTCAGCTAATGAATTTGATCCGTCTATATTAATTTTTCTCATCATCAAATAATTTTTTGTTGTCCATAACTTTGTAGTTATTGCAATGGCATAATCTTGATAGTTACATAAACTTGCCTAGTTATTTTTTAACCTCGATCAACCATATCAACAAAATACTCATGGAATCTAATGTCATTCGTGAGTTCAGGATGAAATGATGTTGCCAACATATGACCTTGCCTAACTGCAATGATTTCTTGGTCAGATGACCAAGAAAGGGGCTCTACTCCACTGCCTAGACTCACGACTTTCGGTGCTCTAATAAATATCGCCCTGAAGTCCCCACCGCTCAAACAGGCTACGGATACATCTGTCTCAAAGCTATCTACCTGACGACCATATGCATTCCTCTGTATCTCGGTATCCATCAAACCCAAAGGAACCGGGTGTGGTTCTACAAGCTTTCCGGCCAACAAGATCATTCCCGCACACGTTCCCCAAACGGGCATACCATTGCCAACTTTTTGTATCACAGGGGCCTTTAATCCGTAAATCTCCATTAAACGGGACTGGGAGGTACTCTCACCACCTGGAATAATCAGACCATCCAAATCACTAAGATGCTCTGGGAGTCGGACTTCCTCAGTTTCAACTTCCAGCTTACTCAAGGCTTGTATATGTTCGGCAAAGTCGCCTTGAACTGCAAGGACGCCTATTTTTCTCAATCCTCTACCAACCTCTGGTAGATAGAATCTGCTCCTCTTTCAGAGAACTCATTTCTATCCCTACCATCGGCTCTCCCAAACCCTTGGAAACCTCAGCGATTATCTTAGGATCATTGTAGTGGGTTACAGCCTCAACAATAGCCTTCCCAATATTCTCTGGGTCGTCTGATTTGAAAACACCAGAACCAACAAACACTCCGTCAGAGCCTAGTTGCATCATGAGCGCAGCATCCGATGGGGTTGCTACACCACCAGCCGCAAAATTTACGACCGGAAGTCGACCCAGTTCTTTAACTTCTTTCAGTAATTCCAAAGACGCGCCTAAGTTTTTGGCTTCCGCTTGAAGCTCGTCGTCGCTCATGTTCTGAACCTTTCTTATTTCGCTCATCACTGATCGTATATGTCGAACCGCTTCAACCACGTTCCCAGTACCAGCCTCACCTTTGGTCCGAATCATTGCCGCTCCTTCAGCTATTCGCCTAAGAGCTTCTCCAAGATCTCTGGCACCACACACAAACGGGATTGTAAATCCATGTTTCCATATGTGATTTTGCTCATCAGCCGGAGTTAAAACCTCGGATTCGTCTATATAGTCAGCTTTCAAAGCTTCTAGAACCTGAGCTTCAACAATGTGGCCAATTCGGCATTTTGCCATCACCGGAATTGTAACTGCCTCCATTATTGAAACTATCCGCTCTGGGTCAGCCATTCTCGCAACTCCCCCAGCAGCTCTAATGTCTGCCGGCACTCTTTCAAGCGCCATGACTGCACAGGCACCAGCTGACTCAGCAATTCTGGCCTGCTCTGGGTTAACAACATCCATTATTACCCCACCCTTAAGCATCTGGGCGTGACCAGCCTTAACTTGCCAAGTACCCTTATCCATTTTATCCCTCCAAATTGAGTCCCCAACATTTGAGTGCTGGGCAAATGCATTATACGTTGCACATCGAAGGGTCTGCAATGAATCCCCTCATTTCGCCAATCTTAGACAAGAAAGTTGATGGCTAGTAGACTAGGTGGATTCACCTGGTTTCTGGGGGACATAATGAATCTTGAAGCCGAGGCTTATATAGAGAGATTTGAATACTTGCGGAATGAATTCAAGGAAGCGATTCACCAAAAGAGCCCAGACGATCTAATATGGAAGCCTAAAGGACTCCCGCAAGTCGAAACAAACTCTGCTTACGTTTTGGTTACCCACGTAGCCGGAAGTGAAGCCTACCACATACACGAACTCGTGGGGAAAATTAACGTTAATCGGGATCGCGCCTCAGAATTTGCTGTGTCCGAACACCCAAGGAATTCTATTCCGTCATTTTCTCAGCTTCAAAAAACCCTAAACATGGTCGGGGAAACGACTAATCAAGTATTAAGTAGAATTACCCAAGAAGAGCTGAATGAATCTTTTGAATACGGCGGCCGACTTGTCACTAGAAGATGGGCGGTCCTGCATACTCTCGAACATATAGGGCAACACCTGGGGCACCTCACGCTAACCTTGCAACTCAAGAAGGCAATAGATGAAGGTGAGATTATTCCAATGAATGACATTGATTTTGGACATGATATTGGAATAATAATGCCTAATTGGAAAGACCTACCATCAGAGGATGATGACAATGAGGAAGAGTAATTGGAGTGTGACAGTAAATGGTGTCAGAAAATATAGTTGTTAAAGGAGCTAAGGGGCACAACCTTAAGAACATAGACGTAGTAATCCCTCGCAACAAACTGGTCGCCATAACAGGTGTGTCTGGCTCTGGGAAATCAACGCTTGCCTTTGACACGATTTACGCGGAAGGCCAGCGACGGTACGTCGAATCCCTATCAGCCTACGCAAGACAGTTTCTTGGTCGTATGGACAAACCGGATGTGGAATATATAGAGGGATTGAGCCCCGCCATATCTATAGATCAAAAAGGCGTCTCGCATAATCCCCGTTCTACTGTAGGAACAGTGACGGAAATTTACGATTATCTCCGGCTGCTGTTTGCACGCATCGGGCGACCACATTGTTACAAGTGCGGGAGGCCAGTCGATAAGCAAACCCCACAACAAATCGTGGATGTGATTAGGAACTACACAAACGGTAAGAGAATAATGTTGCTTGCCCCCAAGGTTGTACACAAAAAAGGTGAGCACAAAGAAGTTTTTGATGAAGCCCGTAAAGAAGGATTTGTAAGGATCAGACTCAATGGAACCATTCAGGATTTGTCTGATTCATTTAATCTGAACAAGAACAAATGGCACACAATCGAGATTGTTGTAGACCGCCTTGTGATTGAAAAGGAAATGGACAGCGGTAGGCTGACAGATTCAATAGAAACTGCCCTACATCATGGAGGAGGCACCGTTAGCATATTAGATGCTGAAACTGGAGAGGAACAGCTATTCTCTGAACACTTCGCTTGTGTAAATTGCGATATAAGCCTAGGCGAAATTGAGCCTCGTACCTTCAGCTTCAACTCCCCTTATGGAGCTTGCGCGAATTGCACAGGCTTAGGCTTCAGACTAGAAATAGATCCAAACCTAGTGATCCCAAATAAAGATCTGTCTTTGCGCGAAGGAGCGATACAACCATGGAGACGAGTTGGTTCTATTACGACTTTGTACTGGAGTCTCTTAGAATCGCTAGCTCGGGAAAACGGATTTTCAACGGCAACTCCAGTAAAGGACTTAGAGTCACGCTTTTTGGACATGATCCTATATGGGAATGGTGGTAAGTCTATAGAGCTCATTCACACAACGCGAAGGGGGCGAACATATAGATGGAAAACAACATTTGAAGGAGTTATAACAAACCTGGTGCGTCGCCACAAAGAAACACCGTCTGACTACATGCGAAGACAAATAGAGCGGTACATGACCAGCCATCCGTGTCATACCTGTAACGGGAAACGGCTGAAGTTTGAATCTTTGGCGGTGACTATACTAGGTAAGAGCATAATGGATGTCACTGCCCAGTCAATTAATCAGGCGTTCGAATGGATGCAATCAGCCGAGAAAGAAAAGGAAAATAACGCTAACAAAGATGGTTTAACCGAGAAAGAGCAAACTATAGCAAGGCAAATCCTTAAGGAGATCCAGGCCAGATTGAGGTTCCTTATAGATATAGGACTCGGATATATAACCCTGGACAGAACTGCCTCGACTCTTTCGGGTGGAGAGGCCCAAAGAATTCGGCTAGCTACCCAGATCGGTTCTGGTCTGATGGGAGTTCTCTACGTTTGTGACGAGCCATCCATTGGGTTGCATCCATCGGACAATTCACTGCTAATCGGGACGTTAGAACGGCTTCGTGACCTAGGTAATACAGTAATAATTGTAGAGCATGACGAAGCAATCATGCGAGCTTCAAATCACATCATCGATATGGGGCCAGATGCCGGGCAAGGAGGAGGCTGGGTAGTAGCTACCGGCACTCTCGATGACATTTGTGCCTCTGAAGAGTCTATAACTGGAGCCTATTTGAGTGGGCGCCGTGAAATCTCCCTGCCAGTAAACAGAAGACCTGGAAATGGAAATAGCCTTACCGTTGTAGGTGCCATGGAAAACAATCTTAAAGATATACATGTAGACATACCACTTGGGAAACTAGTAGCAGTGACTGGTGTATCTGGATCAGGAAAATCTACTTTAATTAATGAGGTCTTATACAAAAATCTAGCTCAAGCGATCTACAGGGCCAAAGAAAGGCCAGGGCTAGTGAAAAAAATAGACGGGATAGAATTAATAGATAAGGTCGTTGACATCAACCAGTCGCCTATCGGACGCACACCGCGTAGCAATCCAGCCACTTATGTTGGGGTCTTTACCCCAATAAGAGAGTTGTTCTCAATAGTACCTGAAGCAAGGGCACGAGGTTATAAACCCGGACGTTTTTCTTTTAACGTTAAAGGTGGACGCTGTGAGGTTTGCACTGGGGACGGTTACATTGAAATTGAGATGCAATTCCTACCGAACGTCACCGTAGCGTGCGAAGTATGTAAAGGCCAACGATACAATCGTGAAGCCCTAGAAATTAAATTCAAAGACAAAAGCATAGCCGATGTTCTAGATATGACAGTTTCAGAAGCGTTGGATTTTTTTGCTAACTTTCCAAAAGTTAGCAACAAGCTGCAAACCATGAATGATGTAGGGCTCGGCTACATCAAGTTAGGCCAACCAGCAACGACTCTCTCAGGTGGAGAAGCTCAACGAGTCAAACTTTCGTCAGAGCTATCTAAAAGGTCGACCGGCAAAACCTTGTACATTTTGGACGAGCCCACTACAGGGCTGTCTTTTAGAGATTGCGAGGCCCTACTGGGAGTTTTGCATCGCCTAGTCGATTCAGGCAATTCTGTAATCCTGATTGAGCATCACCTGGATCTCATAAAAAATGCTGACCACATAATCGATCTTGGCCCAGGGGCCGGCGACAAAGGAGGATATGTTATAGGCGAAGGTACGCCAGAAGAATTAGCTAAGATTCCTAATTCCGACACGGCTAAGTATCTCAAGCCTATCCTAGAAGAATCTCCACCTGTAGAAAATCCCGAACCCATTGATCTGCGAAAACAGATTAAGTTAGCGAGCTAACCAAGGGGTTGTTTAAATAAGTCTAAATCTTAGGCTATTTTAATGTCAGCAATCCTGTGATAGAAATGACGCACCTATCCTCTTCATCACGAGGTGTCGATATGACTGAAAACTTACCATTGGTCTGGGTTTTAGGAACTGGTGGAACCATCGCAGCTTGGGGGGCACCGCGCTTAACTTTTTTTGAGTACGGAGTGCCAGGTAAGCGGCTAGACGTTCACGATAACCTCGAACGCATACCGGAAGTGGAACAATTCGCTCGAGTCAAAGCAGACCATCTCGTTCAGGCTGGCAGCGGTAGTCTTGGGGACAGTGGATGGTTAATGCTCACGAAAAAGATAAACAGCCTGTTCGAAGAGGATCCCGATATTTCCGGCATAGTGGTAACCCACGGTACTTCGTCTCTGGAAGAGACAGCGTATTGGCTGAATCTGACGGTAAAAAGTGAAAAACCTGTCGTAGTCACCGGAACAATGAGACCGCCTTCAGCTATGGGAACTGAATCCGACAATAATCTCTTGGGTTCGATAATACTTGCGGGATCAAAAGAGGCCCAAGGCATGGGCGTAACAGTCATGTTAAACGACGAAATCAACGCCGCCAGAGATGTGACAAAACAAAACTCGTATCGAATACAAACCTTCGGCACACGCGAACTAGGATTTCTCGGATACCTGGACTCTGACCTTAAACCAATGTTCTATAGGCGTCCAACAAGAAAGCACACACACCAAACGGAGTTTAATGTCAATGGCATGGACACACTCCCACAGGTAGATGTCCTCTACTCTTACGAAGGCTCCAGTGACCTACAAGCACGTGCCTTGGTGGATGCTGAGATCCCAGGTATCGTCGTGGGGAGTATGGGGCCTGGAGCTGTTGGTGAACAGGTAAACAACGCCCTCTTAGACGCTAGGAAAAAAGGAATTATTGTGGTTGTAACTACGAGAGCCGGTGCTGGGAGGATTATCCGTACAAGCGTTTATGAGAATGAGGGTATTGTCGCCGGCGATAACCTCAGCCCACAAAAAGCTCGAATACTCTTGAAGCTAGCATTAACAGTAACAACTGACCCTGAAGAAATTCAGAGAATTTTCAATGCTTATTGATTTGCAAATAGCATCGAGTATAGGTAACGGAGGATAAACGTGAAAAAGAAGAATTTACCCCTAGTTTGGGTACTAGGCACTGGTGGCACTATATCCTCTTGGGGATCTCCACGACTAACTTTTTTTGAGTATGGTGTAGCTGGACAAAAGCTTGATGTACATCAAAATCTCGCACGTATCCCAGAGGTTAATGAATTCGCTAGGGTCAAAGCCGAGCATGTGTGGATGACAGGCAGTGGTGGACTAGGTTCGACAAGGTGGTTAGAACTTTCGAAAAAGATAAACAGCCTGTTCGAAGAGGATCCGGATATTTCCGGCATAGTTGTTACTCATGGAACGTCTTCAATGGAAGAGACAGCGTATTGGCTCAATCTGACAGTAAAAAGTGAAAAACCTGTAGTAGTCACTGGAACAATGAGACCACCTTCAGCTATGGGAACTGACTCAGATAATAACCTCTTGGGTTCGATAATACTTGCGGGGTCAGAAGAAGCACGGGACATGGGCGTAACGGTAATGCTAAACGACGAAATCAACGCCGCCAGAGATGTGACAAAACAAAACTCGTATCGAATACAAACCTTCGGCACACGCGAACTAGGATTTCTCGGATACCTGGACTCTGACCTTAAACCAATGTTTTACAGAGAACCTATGCGTAAGCATACCTATCAAACCGAGTTTGATATTTCTATCCTTGAAGATCTGCCAAAGGTTTACATCGTATATGCCTATGAAGGAGCAGATGACCTAGTAGTTAAAACCCTAATTGAAGCAAAAGCGCCAGGAATTGTTATTGCTGGTATGGGAGCAGGAGGTGCAGGAGGCCAAATCCAACAAGATGCTCTTATTGAAGCTAGCAAACAAGGCACCATAGTTGTTTCATCAACGAGAGCTGGGGCCGGTCGAGTCATTCGTACCAGCAGACATAGAGAAGCTGGATGGGTAGCCGCGGACAATCTGAGCCCACACAAAGCCAGAATTCTACTGCAGCTAGGACTCACTAAAACAAACGATCCAGAAGAAATCCAGAGAATGTTTGATACCTACTAAGTCATGGCTCCAGATTTTGTTTTTCCAAATTGGGGAGTTGACGATGAAGCAGGCCGAGTTATCCGGTGGCTTAAAAACGAGGGAGAGTCTGTAAAAAAAGGTGAGCCTATTGTTGAAATCGAGTCCGCAAAGATAATAGCGGAGGTGTCATCCCCTACATCTGGAATTCTCGATCGCGTTCTTGTTCCCGAAGGAGGATATTCGAAAGCCGGTGATCTCTTGGCAGTCATCACACCTGCGGGAAGACATTCCAAGCCTACTAAAGCTAATGTTAGTAAATCGCCTCCGGTTGAGCCGTCAGCTTTGAGGCTAGCGGAGGCTTACGGTATCGATATACGCTCCATAACTAAAAGTATAGATGCTAAGCAGGTAGGCCCAGATGAAATCAACAAATTCATAAACAAATCATCTAGTAATGAGGATATACGTCGGGTACCAATAGTTGGAATACGTAAAACCATATCTGACAGGTTATATAAGAGTCTGACCTCAACGGCTCAAGTAACCATCAACACAGAAGCTGACGCAACTGAATCGGAAGTTTTAAGGCAGCAATTAATATCGGACTGGCGCAGCCAAAATGTTCGACCAATGGCACTGGCCCTATTAATCAAAGCTTCCGCTAAAGCATTGGTAGAAAATCCAAGATTTAACGCAACAATATCGTGCGATGAGATACAGTTACACAAACAAGTCAACATAGGATTTGCAGTTGCTATCGAGTCTGGCCTGGTAGTGCCAGTTGTAGAAAATGCTAATCTAAAACCGTTAATAGAAATTAGCCAAGAAGTAAAGAATCTGGCGATTAAAGCACAGCGAGATCTTCTAAGTCCTGCAGATATGGCAAATGGAACTTTTACTATATCATCTATGGGCGCCTATGAAGTAGACGCATTCACTCCAATTATCAATCCTCCTGAAGTGGCTATATTGGGAACTGGCAGATTAGTAGAAAAACCAGTCGTTCATAAGTCTGAAATCACGAAGCGGTTGATGGTAACCCTAAGTTTGACCTTTGACCACAGAGCAGTAGATGGTGCCCCAGCAGGAGCATTTTTGAGAGCAATAAAACAGAATATAGAAGAGCCTTCTTGCTTAATAAATCAGGATTAAGCTAACACTTCCAAATACTTATAAGCTGCCCCAGTATTCATAAGGACTATGCTCATTGATGGGTCCACTTGTCCCGAATCCAATAGTTTCCTGAGAGCAGCCAATGTGGCTCCTCCTTCAGGTGCCGCATATACGCCTTCGGCTTTGGCCATATCCCGGACTGCTTCAATCATTGCATCGTCTGAAACAGTTAATGCGGAACCCCCACTTTCCCTCAAAGCCTCGAGTATCAAATAGTCCCCAATCGCCGACGGGACACGCATGCCAGATGCCTTTGTCTCAGCATTCTCCCAAGGCTCAGCATACTTATCCCCGTTATGAAAAGCTCGTACTATAGGAGCACAACCTTCCGCTTGAACTGAAAACATTCTGGTGGTAATTTCATCTAACCAACCTAATTCCAACATTTCACTAAAGGCCTTCCAAATTCCCACTATACCTGTCCCGCCACCCGTAGGATAAACAATCACATCAGGGGTTCTCCAACCCATCTGTTCAACTATTTCGTACCCCATTGTTTTCTTTCCTTCTACTCGATATGGCTCTTGAAGGGTCGAAACGTCGAATAAGCCCATCTCAGCAGCTTTTTCCCTAGAAATTCTTCCGGCGTCACTTATTAGACCGTCCACCAAAGTGATTCTTGCACCAAACGCATCGCATTCCTGGATGTTGGCTATTGGAGCATCTTTTGGCATAAAGACATGTGCCTCCAAACCACCATGAGAACAATATGCAGCCATCGCTCCCGCAGCATTGCCCGCAGAAGGCATGGTAATTCTGGTTAAGCCCAACTCCTTGGCCTTGGAAACCGCAGCGGATAAACCCCTTGCTTTAAAAGAGCCTGTTGGATTTGCCCCTTCATCTTTGATATAGAGAGTCTCACAGCCCAACTCATTGCCCAAATTTGAAGCTTTGATAAGAGGCGTGATCCCCTCACCCAAAGTAACTATATTTTCCTCCAGCCTGACAGGCATAACCTCGTGATAACGCCACATGTTATTCACACGGCTGGCAAGAAGTTCACGATTCAACTTTTCGCGGACGCCTTTCAAATCATATCTAGCATACAAGACCTTGCCACATTCTAAACATATTCTATTTGGCTCATCTGCAATGTAAGTTTCTCCGCATGATGTACATTCGAGATGGCTCAAGTAGCTTTTCATAAATACTCCCTCATGAAACTGTAACGATTCTAGCTTAACAGCTATGAGTAGTCACTAACTTTAAACTGATATATTCCTGTTAGGATATAATTACACTGTCCAAACTGATTAGCTTCTTACAACACCATGTGGTATTCATCAATCAAACTCCCGAATCTAAAAGTCGGGGCAATAAAATTAAAACTTGAACCTTTAGTAGCGAATCGCCCAGGATTTGCCTTTTTTACATTGGCATTATTTTTTCTAGGAATTTCATCGCTAATCGCTAGAAACCTACTCTTCAAAGGGCTGCCTCCTGGGGTAGATTCTCCAACCTTCTTACATATGGCATGGTTTACCAAAGAGACATTGTTAGGTAATGGCGGGCTTACTGATCCTTATTGGTACGGGGGATTTTCAGTCTTCTCAATCTACCCACCTCTAGGTTACGGAATTGTGGGAGTAATCGCATCTATTCCAGGAGTCGGTTTTATTCTGACTTACAAAATCGTTTTGCTACTATCGTATTCTCTAGTAGGTACAACTACTTATTACATAGCAAGAAAATTGGGTAACGGATTTTCTTTAAGTCTTTTTGCAGGTTTGATCGTAATTCTTGCATATCCCGTACAAGCAAGCGTGGGTCTCTGGGGATGGTACAGTACTATCGCTGCGATTCCATTAGCGTTGTTATCACTCATACTGCTGGAAAAAGCGCATGACCGGAACAGTGCAATAATCGCGGTTCTAGCTGGTATTTTCCTAGGGTTTTCGGCACT
Organism: uncultured Dehalococcoidia bacterium; assembly: GCA_964493125.1. GTDB lineage: Bacteria > Chloroflexota > Dehalococcoidia > Lucifugimonadales > QGNO01 > QGNO01. The sequence goes on from CAZBMS010000002.1 coordinate 72,472, forward strand.
GTCTCATCACATGACTGCGTTTGCATATGGACTTTTTCTTCCTATTTGGCTCTTATACCACCTATTGCGCAAACCTATGCTTGGAAAACACCTTTTGAAAATCTCAGTACTATTTTTGTTGGGCTTAACAATAACAACTATTTGGTGGATTATCCCTTGGGCGACAAGCTTACTTGAATACAGCTTTGAACGAGAAATACCAGGTATATGGTCATTCCCTCTGCATCGTTACTTTAAAGCGTCATTGGATGGAGAACTTATAGGTTCACACATATATCCTAGCTACATTGGACTAGG
>CAZBMS010000003.1:0-72182 GCA_964493125.1 uncultured Dehalococcoidia bacterium
GGATGAAACGAAAGCTGTCACGGTATTATGACGCTCCTTCAAATTTTTCCCCTTTGCTCCGTAATTGTGGAAAAAGCAAAACGTCTCTAATGCTTGGTTGCCCAGTCAAGAGCATTACGAGCCTATCAATGCCAACACCAAGGCCACCAGTAGGAGGCATACCATATTCCATAGCTATCAAGAAGTCGTCGTCCAATCTATCAAAGTCCTCAGTTCTAAACTGATGGCGCAATGCTTCCTGTTCCTCAAATCTGGCCCTTTGGACTCGGGGGTCATTTAATTCAGTGAATGAGTTAGCTATCTCCATTCCGCCAGCAAAAGCCTCGAATCTTTCTGCGTACCTAGGATCATCGATCCGCGCTTTAGCGAGTGGAGACATCTCTACTGGGTAATCTACCAAAAATGTTGGTTGGATCAACTTGGGTTCGATCAGAGAACTTACTAGCTTATCAATAATCCGGGCTCTACTTTCTAATGCTGCAACATCGACTCCTAAAGATTTGGCTTTACTGACCAAAGAATTCGTGTCGCTCAGCTGTTCTAGGTCAATCCCTACCGCCACCAGTTCCTCTTTAAGTTGAAGTCTGGGCCATGGAGGTGCAAAGTCGATCTCGTCTCCGCGAAAGTTAATTGCCGACATCCCACTGTTAACCTTCCGGATTATCTCCACAACCATCTGTTCCACAAGCACCATAATATCCCCGTAATCAGCATAAGCTTCGTAACTCTCTAGCATCGTAAACTCAGGATTATGATTCATATCTATACCTTCGTTTCGGAAGATCCGCCCTATTTCATATACTTTGTCCAATCCTCCAATGATTAGCCGCTTCAAATAAAGCTCCGTAGCTATCCTCAGGTAAAGCTCCCGATCAAGCGTATTATGCTTTGTGACAAACGGCCTTGCCATTGCGCCTGCAGCCACTGGCACCATAACTGGCGTTTCCACCTCAATATAACCCCTAGACTCCAAGAATCCCCGTATAGTGGAAATTATCTTGCTTCTGGACTGAAAGACTTCTCCAACATCTGGATTTGCAATCAGGTCCAAGTATCGCTGTCTGTATCTGATTTCGACATCGCGAAGTCCGTGCCATTTTTCAGGCGGTGCACGATGAGCTTTTGACAAAAGTACAAGTTGTAGGGCTTTGACCGTTATCTCACCCCTGCGTGTCCTGAACATGACTCCTTCTACGCCTAGGAAATCCCCTAAATCGAGCATTGGGACAAGTTCGTACGGCTTGCCAAGAACATCTGCCCTTACATGAACTTGGAGCCTTGCAGAGCTGTCTCTTATATCCAGAAAGGTAGCCTTTCCCATCTGCCTAAGAGCAGTTATTCTCCCAGCAACAGTGAATCGCTTACGGCTAACGTATGGATGTTTTTTTCTAGACTCCGTATCCTCATACCAATTTGTCGCCTCTTGATTGGTGTGAGTTCTGTAAAATGAGGCAGGGTATGGGTTTATGCCTAGGGCAAGGATTCTTTCAAGCTTGTCCAGACGTGATTCAGCGAGGGCTTTGCTCCGTTGTGTCATAACGAAAGTCCGAGTAAGTGATGAATTGGTAATAAGAGACCGTCAGTTTCGCTCATCGATATGAAACCATACGACAGCCTACCGAGCGTTAATGGCTAATGACACACCTAACGATCCTGTTGGGCTCCAAATAACGACCAAACCGTTTCACTTCCCGTTATTTTATTCTCCTAGCTAACCGGCACAATCGATCTAGCAACATCAGGTTAGGCTGTCAAAGCAAGTACACTCCCTCGTTACCCACAAAATTGAGTTTAGCGTAAGGATTTGACCTTTGTAAAGCTACACAGGTGTTTGACCCTACAGTCAACAGAGCTTTATAATTCTGTTATCCATCTTTCTGGGAGCGACTGGTGACGCCATTTCTCGAGCCTGGTTTCCGGGCTGAATTTGATCATGACGAGTCTCCCCGCGAAAGCTGTGGGGTTATCGGGGCATTTCTGCCAGGTACAAACGTAGCTCAAATTGCTTTCTATGGACTCTTCGCTCTTCAACACAGAGGCCAGGAGAGTGCCGGGGTGGCCACAGCCACTGGAAAGAAAATCCACAACTACACCGGGATGGGGCTAGTTTCGCAAGCATTTAGAGAGAGTGACTTACAACGACTCGAAGGTCACATTGCAATAGGTCACACTCGATATTCAACCACAGGTTCAAATCGCCCTGAGAATGCTCAGCCAATTATTGCCAAAAATGGTGGGCTTGAAATAGCCCTGGCTCATAACGGAAACGTTATTAATGCAAGAGAATTGCGAGCAGACCTCTTAGAAAAAGGAGTTGCCTTCTCAACAAGCACCGACTCCGAAATAATTGCTCAAATGTTTGTAAATTCCGCAGGTGAAACCATAGAAGAGAGAATTGCCAACTCAATGCGAAGGCTTCAAGGTGCATATTCGCTGACAGTGTTAACTGACGACACTCTGATTGGAATCCGAGATCCTCGCGGGGTAAGACCTCTCTGTATTGGCACTTTGAACGACGGGTGGATAATAGCTTCGGAATCGTGTGCTTTGGACCACTTGGGAGCGACGTTTCTTCGCGAAATAGACCCTGGTGAAACTGTGATAATCAACGACCAAGGGCTACGGTCCGTCAAATACCCCTGGAAGCTACCTGCTCCTGCGCCATGCGTTTTCGAGTACATTTATTTCTCGAGACCAGACAGCCTATTAGGCGGCCGCTCCAACTACCTTTCCCGTGTTGAAATGGGGAAACGGCTTGCAAAAGAACACCCCGTAGATGCGGACATAGTAATAGGAGTACCGGATTCTGCTACTGCTGCAGCAGTAGGATATTCTCAAGAATCTGGCATTCCTTACAGTGATGGTCTAATCAAGAACAGATACATTGGGCGCACGTTTATTGAACCTGAACAGCGCATAAGAGAGCTTGGTGTTCAGATGAAATTCAACGCAATACCTGAGGTGATACGAGGTAACCGAGTCGTTATAGTAGACGATAGTATAGTGAGGGGAACTACAACTCCACAGGTCGTAAACATGGTGCGAGAAGCAGGGGCAAAAGAAGTGCATATGCGGGTATGCGCTCCTCCTATACGTTTTCCTTGCCACTTTGGGGTAGATATGGCGACCAGAGATGAGTTGCTTGCGAGCAAGCTGCCGATTGCTGGGATAAAAACCTTTATTAATGCAGATAGCTTGGGCTACTTAAGCGTCGAAGAATTGCTCGCATCCGTGGACGGAAACAAAAAAAGTTATTGCGCAGCATGTTTCACCGGTGAATATCCCATGCCAGTTCAATTGGAGATGGATAAACTTGCCTTGGAGCGTTCTTAATCAATGAGTAAAATTACATATCGTGAATCCGGGGTTGATTTCGAGATCGCAAAGCGCACCAAGGATCTTATCGCACCCCATGCGCGTTCCACATTGGGCCCAGAGGTAATAGGAGACTTTGGTCTTTTTGGCGGCCTTTTTCACCTTAATAGCTACACCGACCCAGTGCTAGTATCTAGTACAGACGGAGTAGGCACAAAACTAAAGATTGCGTCCTGGCTAGGTAAATACGACACCATTGGGAAGGATGTAGTAAATCAGAATATCAACGATGTTCTGACGACAGGGGCAAGGCCAATCTTCTTCCTAGACTATTTAGCAATGGAGTCTTTGGTGCCAGAACAGGTAGAAGAAATAGTTAAAGGAATAGCTGAAGCGTGTAACGATGCAAGGTGTGCTCTATTGGGTGGGGAAACTTCCCAATTGTCAAACGTGTTCCAGCCTGGCGCCTTTGAACTTGCGGGTTTCGTAGTTGGTGCGGTAGAAAAGTCCAACCTGATTGATCCAAGCAGTGTCTGCGAGGGTGACGTTTTGATCGGATTGCCCTCTAGCGGACTTCATACCAACGGTTACTCTTTGGTCAGGGCTATTTTCGACCTGGAGAATGACCAATCTCCGCTCTTTGAATACCAGGACGAACTTGGCTGCACTCTTGGCGAATCCTTGTTAGCTCCACATCGAAGTTACTGGCCATTGGTAGAGCCTGTATTAGCCTCGGTCAAGTCGATTGCACATATCACTGGCAGTGGAATAATTGAGAATCTTGAGCGGGTCATGTCAAAAGGACTTACTCCCAAAATAGATTGGTCGTCTTGGACAACACCGTCTATTTTTCAGCACATCCAGGATTCAGGAGATGTTGATGTTGATGAAATGCGCAAGGTTTTCAATATGGGTGTAGGGCTTATCCTAGTATGTGATCCAAACCAAGCAACCGATATTGTCAAGGCGCTTTCAGGTTCTTGGATTTTGGGGAAGGTCACAAGCACATAGATAACATTTCAATCCGCCAAGCTGTGTTGAAAGTTATCCTAAATTATTATCTTCGGAAGTGAGTAATTGAAAGCACTACTGAGTGTGTTTAATAAAACAGGCGTTGCAGATTTTGCTAGGGTTCTCCACAGTCTAAAATACGAGCTCCTTAGTACTGGAGGAACTCATAGAGAACTAACCAACGCCAAAATACCGGTCCAGCAAATATCTGCTGCTACTGGCTTTCCAGAAATTCTCGGTGGACGTGTGAAAACCCTACATCCAAACATCCATGGGGGTATTCTCGCCCGGAGGAATCTCCCTGAAGACGTCTCTGAATTGAGCGACCACGAAATTGACCCTATAGACGTTGTGGTTGGTAACCTCTATCCATTCCGCGAGGTATCCAACAAGAAAGGGTCAAAGCGTGATGAAGTTCTTGAAAACATTGATATAGGCGGCCCAACCCTTATACGCGCAGCAGCTAAGAACTTCCCTAGCGTCATAGTAATAGTCGATCCGGATGACTACGGTTGGATTTCGAAGAAAATGGAGGGACCTGGGTTATCTATTGAGGACCGAAGGAAGTTAGCACATAAGGCCTTTCAACATGTGGCTCTATATGACACAGCGATATCAAATTATCTTTCTGATGACCCTGTAACAACATACCCCAAAGAATTAACCATAGGTCTGAATAAACGACTTGATTTACGATACGGTGAAAACCCTCATCAAAAAGGGGCCCTTTACACCTTCGATTCCGGAGTGATTGATGGCATCGGCAACTTCACACAACATCATGGAAAAGACCTATCTTTTGTAAACGTTTTGGACGCAGACGCAGCTTTTAACCTAGTTTCAGACTTTAACGACCCAGCAATAGCAATCATAAAACACACTAATCCCTGCTGCTTCGCGACAGGCAATGTGGACATTGCATCCTTATATGAGATGGCTCTGTCGCAGGGCGATGCCGTTTCAGCATACGGCGGCATCATTGCGACAAATCGCCCGATTGATATGGCTTATTCAAAAACTCTGCGTGAAACACTGAGTCCAGTTACCGGAAAACGAATGTTCTACGAAATAATAATGGCTCCGGATGCAGAAAGTTCAGCCTTAGAGCACCTGAAAAGGAAGTCAAAAGACCTCAGAATTCTAACAGCCAACTTGCCATCACCATCAGTCGCCCACAGACAAATCCAAACTGTCCGAGGGGGCGCCCTGCTACAGCAGCCAGATTCAACCGTGTCAACCGAGACCGATTTCCAAATCGTAACCAAAAAGCGCCCTTCAGAATCTGAGTTAATAGATCTCCGTGTCGCATGGACTATATGCAAGCACGTCAAATCAAATGCGATAACTATAGTAAAAAATAAGGTCCTCATAGGCATGGGAGCTGGTCAGCCAAACAGAGTCACAAGTGTCAGGCTGGCATCCCAATTTGCAGGTGGTGCCTCTAACGGAGCGGCTTTAGCATCTGACGCTTTGTTCCCATTTGATGACAACGTTCATGAAGCCGCTTCGGCCGGGATAACTGCAATAGTTCAGCCAGGTGGATCAATAAGAGATGAAGAAATTATAGAAACCGCCAACAATCTAGGAATAGCTATGGCATTTACGGGAACGAGACACTTCCTCCACTAAAGGTTCCAATGACCTTGTATAGTGAGATTCATCCCACCCCATGCTTCTGGATCCAGCTTGAACGCTTGATCATTTATGACGAATACTTTGATACTAGCATTGGTCAAAGCTACGATTCAGCAAAACTGGTAAAAAGCTAAGCCGATCTTATGCTTAAATTTCTGACAATCACTAATTTCGCCACCATAGAGCATATTGAGTTAGATCTAGCTGAGGGACTGAACGTCCTGACTGGAGAAACAGGATCGGGCAAATCAATTATGGTAGATGCTATCAACCTGCTGGTGGGAGGGCGAGCAAATACCACAAGTGTCAGATCCGGGACCAATCATTCAATCATAGAGGGCATATTTCATATCAACAGTGCCAGCATAGATGCCATAAACCGGCTACTGGTCGATTCCGAGCTAGTTCTAGACTATGAAGATAGTGAGCTAATTTTATCAAGAAGAATTAGCATAGACGGACGTAGTATTTGTCGGATTAACGGTAGAATCGTTACTCGTCGCCTGCTTGGTAAAGCTGCCGAATCACTCATAGATATACACAATCAAGGTGAACACATGTCACTTTTGAGAGTAAGAGAACATATCAATTTTCTAGATCGTTATGCAGGTATATCCGAAGACAGAGATCAGCTATCCCTAGCGATCGCCAACTTGAAATCTCTCCAACATCAATTGAGTGAACTTTACACTGATGAAACTGCGCGTCTCCGAGCCATTGAAAGCCTTGGCAACGAAATTGCGGAAATTGATGATGCCCGACTGCAACCGGATGAAGAAGAGGTGTTAAGCAAAGAACGGCGCATGGTTGCCAGCCAGGAACAGCTAATATCAATCGTATCTAAAGCGTATTCAGCACTTGACAACAAGGAAACTGAAAATAGCTCCGCTAGTGACATGGTAGGACTGGCTACCAACTCACTCCTTCAATCCGAATACCTAGATGAAGACCTCAAAAGCTTCAGGGAGAATGCGGAGGATATATCCATACGATTGGCAGATTTATCAACGTCTCTGAGAAGGTATCTCGATGCCCTGCAATATACTCCTGGTCGTTTAAATGAAATAGAGGAACGCCTAGGCTTAATACTTTTACTGAAACGTAAATATGGCCCAACAGTTCAAAAGATACTGGAATATAGGGAAAATGCGACAGCGCGATTGGCCGAAATTTCTACCCAGGGCAACCAGGTTTCAGAATTACTTCAGCAGCAAGCACAAAGTGAAACAGATATAGGACAAGTCGCACACAGTTTGTCCGAGGCACGAAATGGCGCGACAAAAAAGTTGGTGAGTTCGGTAGAAACCGAATTATCTCAACTAGCAATGGATCGTACGAAAATGGAGATTCGAATTACACAGATATCCTCGGATGAAGGTGTGCCTATAGGCGGGCAAAGGTACTCTTTCGACTATGCTGGTATAGATCAAGTCGAATTCCTGATATCACCAAACCCTGGGGAGCCTCTGAAACCACTAGCAACGATTGCTTCTGGTGGAGAAAGCTCAAGAATCATGCTAGCGATCAAAGTTACTCTGTCAGAAATTGATAAAGTCCCGACATTGATTTTCGATGAAATAGATAGCGGAATCGGAGGGCGTGTAGGAAGTGTAGTAGGGCAAAAACTCAGCAATTTATCGCAAGATCGCCAAGTCCTATGCGTGACTCATTTGCCACAAATTGCTAGCTTCGCTGATCACCACATTAAAGTCACAAAAATGACAAAAAACGACCGCACAATAACTACGACCAAAATTTTATCAAACTTGGACAGGATTGAAGAGATTGCCGAAATGCTAGGTCATGTTTCGGAATCAAGTCGCAAAAATGCAAAGGACATTTTGCGAGTATCTGCTGACTACAAAAAAGTGAATAAATCGCAGGCTAACAAGCCCTGATTTATATGTCTAAGAGGACTAATACGCCTTTGACACTCACATCTGACGAATGCTATAGTCACCCGTATCAGGAGGCAGGAACTGCAATTTGCAGTCAAATATACAAATGTCTAATAAAAGGAACCCCTTAGCTATTTAAGGGGTTCCTTTGCTTTTAATAGGAGCACAATGAGCACAGCGGAGTTTATTTGGTTATCAATCATGATTGTTATGCTGTTGTTGTCAGCCTTTTTCTCCGGTTCTGAGGCAGCGTTTCTATCACTACAGAAAACCAGGCTAGCATTTCTGGTGCGCAACAAGGTGCGAGGTGCAGAAAACGTTGCTAAAATCGCAAGCAGTCCTGAGAAACTGCTCCCGACCGTTCTTACTGGGAATAACCTGACCAACACTGCTGCTGCCGCCCTTGGAACATCCCTGATAGCCACCAGGCTAAATCCTGGGCAAAGTGTAATTGTTTCCACCGTGGTAATTACGATACTTCTTCTAATTTTTTCCGAGACCATACCTAAGACTTTCGCAGCCAGAAACGCTGAGAGATTTGCCTTTATTGCAGTAAGGCCGTTGCAATGGGTAGGCAGAATACTATTCCCCTCTGTTTGGCTACTTGAACGATTGGCCCGTTTGGTTGGAAGATTATTTGGAGTATCTTCAGAAAATATGTTTGCCGGAGAAGAGATACGAGCTCTAATTGTGGCTGGGCGTGAATCTGGGGAGGTAGATCACTCACAAGCTGAAATGCTCGAGCAAGTTTTTCGCTTTTTCGGGCAAAAACAGCTACGTGAAGTCATGACTCCAAGAACGGAAATAGTGGCACTGGAAAAGTTATCCTCTCTTAAAGACTTCCTTTCTGTTTATAGCAAACATTCTCATACTAGATTCCCTATCTATGAAGGAAATTTAGACAATGTGATAGGAACTCTATCAGTCAAAGACGTGGTTGGCGCGATGTCCAAAAGCAACCTAAAGTCAAACTACGATGTAACCCAACTGATAAGAGATGCTTACTTCGTCCCTGAAACTAAATTAGTAAGCAGCATTTTCCCCGAGCTGCGCCAATCTGCATTTCAAATCATAATGGTTGCTGATGAGTTTGGGGGGGTAGCAGGGCTGGTAACTCTAAAACAACTAGTTGAGGAAATTGTTGGAAGAGTAGGAGAGGAAGGCAAAGAACCAGAGGAAGACTATCAAACTATTGACGATAACACTTACCAATTGGAAGGAGGGATGGACATAAATGAAGCGAACGAAAGAATCGGCCTTGACATCCCTGAGGGGGGATATGAAACCGTGGCTGGGTTTATTCTTAGCCAACTAGGACGCATCCCTATTCAACACGAACGAATCCTACACAAAGGGTTCATTCTGGAAGTCACAGAAATGGGCGGGGTAAGAATAGAACAAGTGAAGGTAACCCGAGTAGCAAAAGTTGAAGATAGCCAGCAGGATTCTCGATAAGTGAACTCGAGATCTATTGACGAAGCAGTAAAAGAAACCTTAGAGGCTGGGGGATTACTGGACTCTGGCAAACTTGTGCTTATAGGCGTATCAGGCGGAGCAGATTCGCTTGCACTGCTATTGTCGCTTCACTCCCTCTCCTCCAAATACCGTTTCTACCTTTACGCAGGCCACCTAAATCACTTATTGCGAGGAGAAGATTCGGAAGCAGATTCCGCCTTTGTCACAAAAGTGTGCGAAGACTTAAACATACGACTATTCAATGAGAAAGTGAACGTGGCCGAGATACGGAAGCAACAAAACCTCTCTTTAGAAGAAGCTGCTCGCTTCGCTAGGCTAAAATTTCTCGGCAGAGTTTCAAAGGACTCTGGATGTTCAGCCATAGCACTGGGACACACATCCGATGACCAAGCCGAAACTGTACTTCTCAACATGATTAGAGGTGCTGGAGTTCGCGGGCTACGCGCTATGGCACCTATATCTAATTGGAGCATATCCCAAACAGAACATTTACCACTTATTCGGCCATTCCTTAAGGTAACCCGCCAAGAAACAGAAGCCTATTGCTCAGCGCTTGGAATAAAGCCAAGGGTAGATGCATCCAACTTCGATGAAGCATTTACACGAAATCGTATTCGCCACAAGCTAATACCTGAATTGGCTACTTTCAATCCTTCAATAAAGAAGGCCTTGTCTAAACTCGCCGTCGCAGCAACTAGTGACATAGAATATATAGATAAGCAAGTTTCATTGACCTGGCCCTCAATAGCTACGGTTGATTTGAACTGCGTCAAAATCAACCGCATAGATTTCATTAATCAACACCCTTCGGTTCAATCACATATATTACACAAGGCATACATACTAATGGCGGGAGACTCCTCATATCTAAATTATCGCCAGATCAACGCGATGAAGTCTATTGCTCAAAAGGGGGCCGGCCGCTCTTTCTCTTTGCCTCGTGGAATTGAATTCCTCACGACTTACAAACAAATCTCGATTTCTAAGGGATCTGCATCTCAAGAACAGCATCAGCTTGTGGAAACTTCTCTGTCAGTTCCAGGAAAAACCCGGTTAGGTAATTGGGAAGTCGAAGTCATCGCCAGCGATAATGACCATCAACCTACCAATCTAAGTAATTCGGATAATTACCTCTCATATATGAGTCACGAGCAGCTAGGCAGCGTATTAACTGTGCGTAGCCGCCTTCCTGGTGACCGATTTAATCCTCTTGGCCTAAATACGGAAATTAAACTTAAAGAATTCATGATCAAAAGTCATATTCCTCGTCACGACAGGGATGCCGTACCTTTATTGATATCCAAAGGACGTATAGCTTGGGTAGTTGGTCATAGAATTGCTAATTGGGGAAGAGTAAAGTCAGAAACAGGAGGCATCTTGAGAATCATATTTCACAAACTGCAAGACAGTGGATATAAAGCTGATTAAACTAGTGTTCCCAGCTTTGGTACCCCTCCCAATCGGAGACGTAGTAGCCCATTCAAGTCTCGCCACACCGTACTAATCAGCTTAACCCTCGAGTCAGGATCGTCGGTCCATATAACTGGAATGTCCTTGATCTTAAGCCCATTCTTTTCTGCGACAATTAGCAATTCCGTATCAAAAAACCAGCCCTGATCTTTCACAGAAGGCAACAATAAAGCTGCCGCTTCTCGAGTCATAGCCTTAAAGCCACATTGGGCATCAGTAAACTTATTTAGGAAAAGGGCTTTTATTAGATAATTATATGACCTTGAAATGATTTCTCGCTTGACCGTTCGCGAGTACACTCTAGCGCCCTTGATTAATCGTGATCCAACTGCTACATCATACCCACTTTCCAAGGCTTTAATCATGCAAGGAACTGCAGTCAAGTCGGTAGATAAATCTACATCCATATAACTTACTAAATCGGCGTCAGTTGCCAACCACGCTTGCCGTAATGCTCTCCCTCTACCTCTCACCTCTAATCTCAATGATGTCACATTTGTGCACTCTCGGGACAAATCACGTGAAATCAAGGGGGTGTTATCCTCGGATCCATTATCGGCTATAACTATGCGCCACGGATTTTTAATTGCCGACTTAAGATAGCTGCACAGTGTCTCTACAGACTCCCGCAACTTCTCCTCTTCATTCAAAACTGGTATGACAAAATCTACTTGTAGTGGCATCGTATGATTAGGCGACCACTCCTTCAGTGGTTATAACTACATTACTCTTCTCAAATAAGATATGGCATTTTGACCCGCTATTTTCCTGATCTGGTCAGGAGAATACCCGCGCGATACTAGGCCACGAATGATGTTCTTGCCATCAGCTGGAGATTCTAAGCCATCCATATAGAGGGCATTTGGTGCATTACTTCCGATACTCCGCGTTGAGTAATCTACATGATCCCCTATTAAGGTATCTGTTCCTATTCCTACGTTATCTATACCTACAAGGTTCACCATATAGTCATAATGGTCTAGAACAACGTTAATGTTTTGGTTCGGATCATCACTCAGGGAATTGGGCACTGAGGTCACGCATATTATTCCACCCTTCTCCACGCAGGCTACCAATACGTCATCCTTAACCGTTCTCTTGGTCTGCCTCAAGGTAAAAGACGCATTATGGCTGAGTATAGGAGGAGCTTCGGAATACTTTATGGCTTGCAATGCCGTTTCGTGGCCGGCGTGAGACAAATCTACAGCCATACCCAATATGTTCATCCTTTTAACTACTGCTTCACCAAATTGACTTAGCCCTGCATCGGTGATTTCGTAGCTCCCATCTCCAATATAGGATTTGTGGGAATATGTAAGCCCTGCCATCCTTATTCCCATAGCGTACAGGACATCCACCCTATGCAATTGATTGCCGATAGCAAGATGTTCCGCTGTTGGGAAAAATCCCAACTTGCCTTGCTGATGGGCAGAAAGTATTTCATCCGGGCTTGTAACTTTAGTTACTAATTCAGAGCGTAAACTCATATCAGCAAGCATTATTCCGATTTCATCCAGGACTGTATCAAATTCCGCCGAAGAAGCGTGAGTGGGCTTAATGCCACCTCGAAAACCATTTGCTGTCGCGACCGTAGACCAGCCCCCATGCTTCGCTGCTTCATAACCCCATTCATAATCACTATCACGCAAATATTCAATAAAATGATCCATGTTTTCGGGGAACACCATAGGATGCTCATGCATATCAACCATCAATATGCCTTCCATGACTTCCTGATATTTCTTCTCGTCTTCGTTTGACAGGTCGACCGTCATAGACGGCACACGATTGGTCTGACTAACCAAAGAAATCGATGCCTTTGCCATATATACCTCCTACTAGAGAACCTAACTAATAACCTGTATGCTTATTGAAGGGCGCACTCAAGTGTCAATCATAATAAACGACCAGTTTCCTCAAGCCAGGAAGTGCATTGCAAAGACAGGACGATCACAATCAAATTACTACTCCCCATTTCAAAGATCGCATTGCACCCCTATTATTCCTAAGCAACAGCCCCTTACGCGCATTAACATATCATAGCTACGTCTATCTTTGGAGTTCCTCAAGCATTTCTATCATTTCCTTTTTCTTGATGGTTATAGCTCGAGGCTGGCTTGTCCTCGAAATGACTGATTCGGCATTCTTAGTAACAGCTACCCAAGCTGCTAGCATGCTGCCTCAACTCTTCACGTCACTAATCGGGGGATTCTTGGCAGACAGGTTCAATAGAAAAAAGATTATCATCTTCTCAGAACTTTTTAATATGTCCACGTTGCTAGCCTTGTCAGTGCTAGTAATCACGGATGTTGTACAGGTTTGGCAAATCTTCGTCCTCTCCTTTATGGGGGGCATTACCTTTTCTATAGGCTTCCTCGCCCGGACATCCTCAGTACCAAATCTGGTTGAAAGAAACGATATAACAAGCGCAGTAGCCTTGTTCACCACGGTTTTCAGCGCGGGCCAACTCATAGGACCAGCTATCGCAGGAATCCTCATTGAATCTCTGGGTATGGGAATCACCTTCTTGAGCTCTGCTCTAGTACTAATAGTTGCCATTTTGGTACTTGTGCCCCTAAAAACAATCTCTGGAAATACTTCAGACACAGGTGGTAGACGCTTGTCGTTTATTCAAAGTGTCGCAGAGGGGTTCTCTTACGTTAAAAAGAGCAACTTAGTGCTCGGCCTTATGGTGTTAGGACTCGGTGCAACTCTGTTCGGCTTTCCATTTATGAGCATATTGCCTGTCTTTGCTAGGGACGTTCTCGAAGTGGGTGCGAATGGTCTAGGATGGCTTGCGGCTATGCAAGGAGTTGGGGCTTTGATCGGATCAATAATAGTAGCTTCGATGCGCAGCCATTCTCAGGTAAAACTCTTAACAGTAGCTGGATCGTTGGGGCTCCCGGTATTCGTCCTACTATTCGCCGTTTCTTCTGTATATACACTATCGCTTGTCTTAGTTCTTATACTCGGGTTTTTCTTCCAGGTTTTTATGACTAGCAACTTCACCCAAGTGCAGATAATAGTTCCAGACTCAATCCGGGGACGAGTCCTGAGCATTAGAATGATCGTATTCGGGATCGGCCCCATAGGAATGATAGCCTTAGGAGCAACCGCAGAGATAATAGGAGCTATTAATGCAACTGCAGCCATGGGAGTTATCGGCCTCGTCTTTCTTTCAGTCACTATAGCCCTATTCCCTGCACTACGAAAAACGGAGCCGATTCAAAGCCTGGACACAAGCTAGGTCTGTTCGACAGCTGGAATAGAGAAAGAGTAAGAAGTGCCTCACGATTAAGCAACCAATAATACAGGTGACGTAAGAGATATAATTCGAATTAGTGGGAAGGCATTTCTTGCCCGACAAACGAAGTCCTAAATCTGTACAATGTCATTTCCGGCTCGTTTGGAGACAAAGGCAAATATTCCTCTTCCTCAATCTTAGCCACAATAAACCAAGGGCCATCATTTTTCATAGCCTCTTGAAACACTTGATCTAAGTCTTCCAGAGTGCTCACTGAAGCAGTATGTGAAATGTTACATGCTCTGGCAACTTGCTCCAGATCGGTACCTCTCCCAGTATGACTAGTTTGATGACCTGTTTGCCCCCATTCCTCATTATCCCATACCACCACGATTAAGTTTTTGGGTTGCTCCTGGCCTATAGTCGCTATTGTGCCCATATTCATCAATAGGGATCCATCACCATCCAGAGAAATAACTTTATCAGGGACAGACAGGGCCATACCCAGCGCATTCGACGAACACAACCCCATTGACCCAAATGTATAGAAGTTCCTGTCCCTGTGCCCAGCATGCCATAGCTCATCGGTAGTTGGCCCCAAGTTCGCAACCACCGGCTCATCGCCTAGTTGACTCATAATAAGTTTAGTAGCTTCCAGTCTATGCAAGTTTCCCTCCATGCAAAAGAGGCGTCATGCAAAGAGCCAACGGCTCCCTACTCGCGTAACACAGCTTTAGCGCCCCAGATACCAAAGCCGGCATTTTGCGGGGGTCATCTAAAGTATAATTTGTTATCCCAAGAACATCCAAAATAGGCCTCGTAGACCGACCCATAGGAACCTGCGCAATGTTGAACTCGTTCAGCTCCCCACGAAGATTGATAAACAGTGGTATTGGTATGCGACATGGTATGCACAGACTATTAATAGCGTTTATAGAGTTTCCAAAGCCACTGGACTGCATAAACACAGCTGCATTTCGTCCCACCGCATATGCTCCAGCTGCAATCCCTATAGCCTCCTCCTCTCTAGTCGCCGAAACAACATGAAAGTAAGGATCTTCCTGCAAAAGTTGGGTCACCTGTGCTATGGAAATGTCTGGTACGAACGCAATAAGAGACACATTGTTCTCCTTAAGACATCCAACCATATCTTCTGCCCAAGTCATAAAACTCTCCGCGACAAGTGAATTTTGCAGCAGCAAGGATTGCACAAACGTCGCATGGAGTCAATCTTTACATAATATAAACAAAGGGGAAAGCTTATGAACTGGGTGAACGTGATTGCATTCTAGCTTTCTTAATCACGATATGTTGATGGTAGGCAAGAGCAATCGGTCCAATAATCACTACGCTGAGATAGCTTATCGATCTATCGAGTAATGCAATGGAAACCGCGGCGCCTTCGGATAATGTCAAAGCTAATATTCCAGCGATGCCAGTCTCAACGACACCAAGGCCTCCAGGAGTAATTGGTGTTGCAGACAACAAAGCGGCAGCGATTGCAACGAACAATACTAGGTCTACTCCAACATCTAGTCCTGTTGCTTTGATTACCAAATATAGCCTTCCTACTTCCGCCAACCACCCCAACAAACCATATATCCCAACCTGTGGCAGTAACCTAAAGCTCCGCATTACACCTTGACGAAAACCTACATACGTCCGAAAAAGTTTTCTTGGCAAAAAAATCGCTACACGCTTCCAAAATAAATGTGCTCCAAGAAGTGCTAGCAACGAAAGGCTAGCCAGGCCGAGACCAGCTAGTAACAGAAACCGAGGAGGTCTACTATCAGAATCTATCAACATTGATAAGAATCCAATCAAAAGCAATCCAAAAACCAGTAGTATGTCCATCAGTCGCTCTGCGACCACTGTGCCGCCTGAACGAGCAAATGATGCTCCACTTTCCTTTGTGTAAGCATAGGCTCGATACGCATCTCCGATCCGAAACCAAGTAACAGAGCTTGCGAACCATCCAATCAAAATTAGACGCCCCGATGCAACAACAGAAGGTAAATATATCTCTTTAGATCGAGCCACTCCTGCATTTCTTAACAACAATCGCCAACGCTGACCTCGGAATAAAAATGTTGTGTAATGTACAAAGATCGCAAGGACATAAAGACTAGGGTTACTTCTCTTGATTATCTCCTGTGTTGCCTCGAGGTCAATCGAAAATCTGGACAATAGGAAATAAATTATCGCTAAGCCCAAAATAAAGGAAACCAAAGTCGGCGTGGACAGAAACCTCCTGCTCAACGATAACCTATGCTGCTCAAGGTCGCTACTTATAAGAATCCTCCAATAATTACAAAGGTCTTTTAGCGGGAATGCCAGCTCGTCTGGGATATTTCGACGGGGTCTTAGTACATTTATCTACAACTATTAATTTACGGTCTCCATCCAAGATTTCTCTAGGAATGTCGACTGTTCTCATATCTTTGCCGCCTAGCTCACCCACCGCCACTGATGCTTCACTCATTTCACCTACCATATCGCCTTTCTTCAGTAATATAGTCCTTCCATTCACACTGCATAGCGGGAGAGTATACTCCAAAAGAATTCGCGTTTGCGCAACAGCGCGAGATACCACTACATCGAACCGCTCTCTAAACGAATCGCTTTGCCCAATAGATTCAGATCTATCAGTCACCACTGTGACTTCGTCCAGGTCAAGGAGGCTAACTATTTGCTTCAAGAAATCAGTGCGCTTCGAAATTGAATCAACCAAAGTTAATCTGATCTTAGGAAAAGCAATTTTCAAGGGGAGCCCTGGAAAACCTGCCCCACTTCCTACGTCACAAACAGAAACGTGCATCTTGGAAGCATTGGGAATGGCCATGCACGCAGTCATAGAATCCAAGAAATGAAGTTTGTATATCAGGGACTGCTCAGTTATAGAAGTAAGGTTAATTCGCTTATTCCAGTCAACTAGCTCTCTGGCATAGGTCTCGAATTGCCCTATTTGGGTCGGTGACAGACTAATCCCGAAACCTGTCATGTCCTTGAGGGTAGTAAATTGTTCATCCATCGTGTAGCACAGAATTATACCACCTTGCAAGAAATTTAGGCCTCAATTAAGGTTGTCGCTAATGAAGAACTGCATATTCTGTGAGATCGGATCAGATAGCTCAAAAGCTGAACGTATATACCAAGACGAATGGTGTTTTGTAATTCACGACATAAATCCGATAGCTCCAATACATCTGCTGCTAATACCGAAGGAACATATAACGGAGCTTTGGGATAATCAAGAAAAATTGCTGGGACATCTCTTAGTCGTTGCAGATAAAGTCGCTGTGCAAGTGGGGTTAAAAGAAAATGGATTCAGAATTACGATTAACCAAGGCAAGGATAGTGGACAGGCTATACCTCATCTCCATTTGCACCTAATGGGGGGTGGCGAACTCCCTTGGGGTACCAAGTTATAGCTATTAACAAAATGACCCTTTCACTTAGAAAGCTTCGCCGTATTACAGAAACCCTTCCGGCTGAATTGCAAGGCCATTTAGAAAGAGTCCGTGAAGTAGCTATCCGACTTGCAGAACGTCACAAGATTGACCCACTAAAGGTTGAATTAGCGTCTCTCGGACATGACATTTATCGCGCACATGATGAAGCGTACCTTTTGTCGCTGGCCAAAAGTATGAATGTCCATATTACCCCTATAGAGGAATACCTACCAATCATGCTACATGGTCCGCTAGCTGCAATCAGAATTCAGGAAGAATGCGACATCACCGACTCTGACATTTTACAAGCCGTGAAATGGCACACAACATCCTGCCCAGGGATAGGAAAAGTAGGTCTTATTGTGTTCTTGGCCGACAAAATCGAGCCTGAAAAATTGTCTAGGGCTGAATACTTAGCTAAAATCGCCAAAATCGCTGAAGACAACTTAGAATCTGCCGCATTGCGATACCTTACGGAAGATATTGCTTGGCGGCTTAGAAACGATAGCCTCGTACATCCTGCAGCAATCGAGGCAAGAAACGACCTCTTGACGCTTCTAAGTTAATCAGCCAAGAATTATTTCGAATCCTTCCTTAATTTCGCCTAATCTGAACCCCACTGCCTTAGAGCTAGCTTGAAAGGTTCTATATCTTGATAAGGACCAACGACTGCCAGATTAAGCTCGTCTCTCTTGAGGAATCGCCTTGCAATAGTGCTTATGTCGTTTGGTTGGACCGCATCAAGGGAATCGACCACCTCGGCCACGCTCAAAACCTTATTCGTTAACAACTCTTGGACGCCGGACCAAGCTGCTAATGTCCGCGTGTCCTCCATTCGTAACAACAAACGACCCTTAAGGAGTTCCCTAGCTCTATGTAGCTCCTCTTCAGCAACCCCCTGCTTGATCTTATTCAACTCCTCTAGAATGGTTTCTACAGCCAAAGACGCCTTACCCGGATCAACCCCAAAATCGATCACAATGGATCCGGTATCACTGTAGTGACTCGCCGAACTATGAATGTCATAAACCAAACCAAGGTTCTCTCTTACCTGCAAAAATAGTCGGCTGCTCATGCCTTCACCTAAAACAGCACACATCAAATCCAGCACGAACCTATCAGGATCACTACGGCCAACTCCTGAAAAAGATAGAGACAGGTGTGCCTGTTCCGTTTCACGGTATTCCAAACTTGCTTGATATGATTTGCTGTTTCTATTTACAGCTGGATGCAGACTATACGGGGAATTCGAAGGCCACTGCTTGAGTTTAGGAGCCAAGATCGACAACACTTCATCCTCAGAAAGCCCCCCTGCAATACTGATAACAATGCTAGATGCTCCGTATTGATGTCGAAACCAATCAACTATCATATCTCGCGACAAAGATGCAACGCTTTCTTTGGTGCCCCCTACGTCTCTACCCATCGGTTGGTTAGGCCAAAGCATTTGGTCAGTTAGCAAACCAACCCGATAATCAGGGTAGTCGTTGGTCATTGCCAGTTCCTCCTGGATAACTCCCCTTTCTTTTTCTACTTCCTCGTGAGAAAGCAGTGGGCTCCTTAGCATATCAACGAGTATATCCACCGTGTCCGCAAAATGAGGCAGTGCGACTTTGCACCAATAATTGGTGAGTTCTCGATCCGTGCTGGCATTCATCAAGCCCCCAACTTCTTCTATGGCTCCAGTAATTTCTAGCGGAGATGGTCGACTGGGCGTTCCTTTAAACACCATGTGCTCCAGAAAGTGAGATAGGCCTGCTTTTTCATCTTCTTCATGTCTGGATCCACTTTCAACATATATGCATGTTGAAACCGACATAGCATGTGGGACAAATGTGGTAAGCAGGCGAATCCCATTATCCAAAGTTCTTAGGTTATACATGTTTAATCCTATTGTTTCGTTGACTTTTTCCTACATGAAAGATAAATGGCGAAGTCTGTTTTGATCCATTCAGTTACTCATTCTTCATTAGGCAAAGAGTTATCATCCTTGACCAACTTTTCAAGCGGTGCTATCCCAAGTAGAAGCCGTTTAACTCCTGATGGACCCTTAAAAGCAACTGTGGCCTCGTTATCGTCACCTATTGCAATCGTATTAAGCACTATTCCCTCACCAAAAATCTTGTGTTTTACTTTATCTCCTACCCTCATTGGAGGAACATTCGACTCAACAGCATCACCTCGAGCAGAGCTAGCATCATGACCTGTTTTGTTAATCAGATTCCTAGGAATGTCCTTCAAAAACCTACTGGGAGTTCTGGCGGTTCGACCACCAGAATACATGGTATTCCTATTATCTCCATAAATTCGGCGTAAGAATGTTCGGGATAGATAAAGCCTTTCCTTTGCTCTTGTCATCCCTACGTAGAACAACCTCCGTTCTTCCTCGACTTGTACAGGATCATCTATCGAGCGCGAATGAGGTAATAATCCCTCCTCTATTCCCAAGATGAATACGGCTGGGAACTCCAAGCCTTTCGCCTGATGCAATGTAATAAGGGTAACCGCATCCTGAGCATCATTAAGACCGTCGACATCAGAAACAAGCGCAACGCTTTCCAAAAAGGCTTCAAGGGAAACTGCAGGATTTTCACTCAATAAATCCTGCAGTTCTAGAGCTTGGCCTCGAAACTCCTGTATATTTTCGAGTTGATCACTTTCCCTTTCTCCACCCCTTAAGTATTCACTATATCCCACCCTCTCCAATACCAAATCTACCAAATCGGCGACGCCTAAAAGTTGGGATTGGGAGGACAGTTCTTCGAAAAAGGTCATCAGCCGGCGAATGGCAGATACGGATCTGGTTGTTAGGTTGGATTGCAAGTCTCCCTTTTGATTGTCATCGCTGATTACCTGTAGCGATTCATACATTGAAATCCCTTGTTCTTGACCCAGGCGCCTAACCTCTTCTATCGTCCTCGAGCCTATCCCTCTCGGTGGCACATTTATAATTCGCATGAGGCTAATTTCATCTCTACGATTGTGAATTACTCGTAAATAGGCGATTAGATCCTTTATCTCTCGCCTTAAGTAGAATCTAACCCCACCTATTAATCTGTAACTAACTCCATGCCTCCGACAAGCATCTTCCATTGCCCTAGATTGTGCATTGACCCTATACATAACCGCACAATCGCCAAGCGACAAACCTTCTTCCCTTACTAGTCGCTCTACTTCACTCAATACCCACTGCGCTTCTTCATTTTCGTCATGTCCTTCATTCACAACGAGCAAACAACCATCCGCATTCTTAGAAAAAAGATTGTTATTTAGTCGATTTCTATTAGGAGAAATCACGTGTTTAGCGGCCTCAACTATATTCTTTGTAGACCGATAATTTTCTCCAAGGTTAATTACCTTTGAATCAGGGTAGTTGCTTTGGAAGGAAAGTATGTTGCCAACATCAGCATTGCGCCAAGCATATATCGACTGATCAGGATCTCCAACGACACAAATATTCCGATGCTTATCGGCAAGAAGTCTGGACAATGCATATTGAGAGTGGTTGGTATCTTGGAATTCGTCTATAAGCAGATGCGAGTATCTTTGCTGATACTTTTCAAGAACTTCCGGTACCTGTCGCATAAGAACAACTGTCTGAGTCACTAAATCATCGAAGTCCAAGGCAGCCATATTTGATTTCATTGACTCGTATCTTTCATAAACCCTCAACACTATCTCATCGTAGTAACTGCTCGATCTAGACAACGCGAAGGCTTGAGGGTCTAACAGGTTGCTCTTAGCATCTGATATTGCGCTTCCAATTGCCCTAATTGGGTATTGCCTAGGGTCGATGTCAGCCTCATCCATTGCTCTCTTAAGCAAGGATTGTTTGTCATCATCGTCATAAATTACAAAGCTGCTGTCCAAATCCATCTTATTGCCATCCACTCTCAATATGGACACACAAAGTGAATGGAATGTTTTACAAGTTACACCTTCAGAAAGTTCGCCCAACAGATAATCTAGCCTAGTCCTCATTTCACGAGCTGCCTTATTCGTAAAAGTCACAGCTACTATTCTGTTAGGGTTAACTCCACATTCGTTGATCAGATACGCTATTCTGTGAGTAATTACTCGTGTCTTTCCGCTCCCCGGCCCAGCTACAATGAGCAATGGGCCATCTACCGTTCTAGTGGCTTCGACTTGCGCAGGGTTCAAGTTTCTAAAAAGTTCGGTCACCATTGTAATTAAGAGCCTAATCGTTTTTACTGGGCTCCCTTATGCTACAGGATTGTCTTACCTCAGTAACTATTCAAGATAATCGCTAGAGTCGATATCAAATTCGTCAGCGTGGATATCTACACTACCTAGTTGTTCCAACAAGGCTTTCTGATAATCCGGTAAATGTAGGTTCCTGACAGTCATTATTAAAGCATCCTCATGGTTGTCAGAATAATATCGTTTTCTTAGGCCACATTTTGTGAAGCCATGTTTCACATATAGTGCCTGCGCTGAGTGATTGCTTACTCTCACTTCTAAAGTCGCCAGCTGGGATCTCCTTGCAACAGCCATCTTCAAGGCTCCCAACAGAAGTCCTTCCCCAAGTCCTCTCCTACGGAATTCCTCCCTCACTGCAATCGAAGTGATGTGGGCCTCGTCAGCCATAAACCACACCCCTACATATCCAACTATTAGCTGTCCATTCCAATGCGGAATATCACTAGGAGATCCCAACAAGCCCTTCAAGTTAGAAAAAACTCTGTGAAGTAACGGTTGCCTCAAATCGGTAACGGGAGTCAGTACATTCTCCTCAGGTTCTTCCGTGTCAATCACAAGCGGGGAATATACAACAAGGTATTTTGCTAGACGGTTTCCCAACTCTCTTCCAAAGGGAGTTGGCGGCCAAGTAGTTGGGAAGGCCTCCCGCTCTATGTCAGATACTTGCGAAATGTCCTCTGGCCTCATCGGCCGAATCTTGAAGTCCATGTTACGGGTCGGCAACAATAATATTCGATACTCGTGAATTCTATCATGGCAAAAGACATGATCGCCAGATCGGCAGTTTATTCATTGGAGTAGCGCCTTTACTGAGTCTTGGTTATAGGAGTATAATTTGTCCCTGTGTTTCCCTTGTTCGCTCTTGTCTCATATTAAAATTTTCGGAGTGCGTCTGTTAACGGCGAAAGGACAGCCTCTGCATGCGTGTCCTATGGAGAATAGCTAAACGAGCTTCAAAATATAAGCTCGGACTACTTTTCGCCTATGCAACCATCTTAGGCGTAACTGCAGCCTCTATGTTCGTGCCTCGCTTTCTAGGCACTGCAATCGATGAAGTCCTATCTTCAGGGGGAGGCCGTCGAGAACTACTGGTACTCGCGATATCCGTTCTAGTAGCTAATGGTATGAGAGGCGCATTCGCGTATTGGCAACAGTACCTTGGGGAAACAATAGGTCAAAAAGTAGCTTATGACCTCCGCAATGAGTTCTACAACCATCTACAGAGAATGAGTTTTGGCTTTCACGACAAACAGCAAACGGGAAACCTAATGTCTAAAGCCACTACTGACATGGAAGGGATACGCATGTTCGTTCAGATGGGGCTAATCCGTGCTGCTTTTACCGTACTGTTGTTTGTAGGCGTCGGCTCAGCAATGGTACTCCTTAATTGGAAGCTAGCTTTAATTACCTTGCTCTTCGCCCCTGTTGTCGCTTGGAGAAGTGGCCAAACAATGGTTCAAATGCGCCGTGTCTGGCTAGCAGTTCAGACAGAACTTGGGCTTATGACGACTGCTCTTCAAGAAAATCTCTCTGGTCAACGGGTCGTAAAAGCTTTTGCGGCTGAAGAACATGAACAAAAAAGATTTTATTTTCATGCAAATAACGCTTCAACTTACGCCTATCAAGCAGCCATATATCAAGCTTCCAATTCTTCATTAGTAACGTTCTTCTACGTAGGCATAACCGTGGTGGTACTCTGGGCTGGAGGCCGAGAAGTAATATCCGGCAATATTTCACACGGAGAGTTAGCTCAGTTCATTTTCTACCTGGGCATCTTGACTCAACCGGTTCGAATGATCGCATGGGTAGTCAATTCTTTTTCTCGTGGATATGGCTCTGGTCAAAGGTTATTTGCAACACTTGACGCAGTATCGCCTGTAGAAGATAAGCCAAACGCAATAGAGCTACCCAAAGTAAAAGGGCATGTTAGGTTTGCTAACGTTTCATTTTCGTATAACGGAACCCCCCCTGTATTGAAGGGTATAGATATCGATGCAAAACCAAACGAAGTTATCGCTTTAGTCGGAGCGCCAGGCAGCGGCAAGAGTACTCTTGTACATCTGATTCCAAGGTTTTATGACGTTGGGGACGGCACGTTAACCATCGACGCGCACGATGTACGTGACGTGACTATGGAGTCCCTGAGAAGAAACATAGGTATTGTCCAACAAGACGTGTTCCTTTTCACTGCTAAAATCAGAGACAACATCGCATACGGAAAGGTGGAAGCATCTGAAGAGGAAATAATAAAGGCTGCAAAAATAGCTCAGCTTCACCAGTATATTGAGGCTATGCCAAATGGATACGACACATGGGTCGGGGAAAGAGGCACCACTCTTTCTGGAGGACAGCGACAACGCCTTGCTATAGCAAGGACCGTGCTACTTGACCCCGCTATACTCATCCTTGATGACTCAACGGCGAGTGTAGATACCGAAACTGAACATCACATTAGAGAAGCACTTCAGGGAGTAATGAAAGGTCGTACTACTTTTGTTATAGCACACCGCCTTAGCACAGTACTAAATGCAGATCTGATATTAGTCCTTAAAGATGGGGAAATCGTTCAAAGGGGCACCCATAAGGAACTTTTGGAAATTTCAGGCCACTATAAAGACATCTACAACCTGCAGCTACGCCCAGGAGACATCGACGTAACATCGCCTGCAACAAGCCAGATAAAGGATTCAGGCGAATAATGTTGCAAGGAGGTGGATGGGGACACGGGCAGGGTGGTCTAGACGATGACGACAGTGGGTCGATATATAACCATGAAGTAATCAAACGGCTGTTCCCATATTTTAAAAACCAACTAGGGCTGTTTACCTTAGCCATGGTTATGATGTTGGTCTACACCTCAACATTGGTCCTTATACCATGGCTAATTGGTTTCACAATTGATAATTACGTATTAGCTAAAGATATAGATGGCTTAAACCGAATCGGTTTCGTATTAATAGCAGTCATCATGGCCAACCTAATCGGCAACTACCTTTACATGCGTATCTTGGGGAAGATCAGCCAAGAAGTCCTATATCGGCTTAGAACAGACATGTTCGATCACTTACAAAAGCTTTCCGTGCCATTTTTTGACCGTAACGAAGTTGGGCGCATTATGAGTCGAGTCATGAGCGATGTTGGTCAAATCCAAGAATTTCTACCAATGGTTACCATTACATTGGGAGATATGCTTAGCTTGGTAGGCATAATAGCTGTAATGTTTCTTATGAACGTCAAGCTGGCAATCGTTGCGATTCTAGTCCTGCCCATCTTGGCAATAATTATGAGCGTCTGGCAGCGCTACGCCAAAACAGCTTTCATCAGAATTCGCTATGCAATATCTGTGGTTAACTCTCGCCTTCAACAAAACATCTCAGGAGTTCGGGTTGTTCAGAGTATGAATCGTGAGAACCTCAACTTAAGCCAATTTGACGATGTTAATCTAGCTCATTTAGATGCTAACGTACGTGCCATTAAACTTTCTGCAGTCCTAATGCCTACAGTCGATTTAATCACCGGGATAGCCCTTGGATTGGTAATAATTATAGGGGGTACCATGGTTTTAGATGGGAGCTTGGGAGCAGGAGCCCTTGTAGCATTTGCCTTGTACGTACAACGTTTTTATGACCCGATTAGAAATCTCACGATGCAATACACTCAATTTCAGAGGGCGATGACTGGGGGCGTACGCATTTTTGAGCTGATAGATGTGGAGCCTGAAGTAGTGGACAAGGTAGACGCTGCCTCATTACCTCAAATCAAAGGTGAAATCAAATACGAAAATGTTTGCCTGGAATACGTGAAAGGCATCCAAGTGTTAACGAATGTTAACCTCCACATTAAGCCTGGGCAGACGGTTGCACTGGTAGGACAAACTGGGGCAGGCAAGACTTCAATGGTGTCACTTTTGGTTCGCTTCTACGATGTAACAAGTGGATCGATTACCATTGATGGATACGATTTACGTGATATACAACGCAACTCACTCGCTGCCCAAGCAAGCATGGTGCTCCAAGAACCTTTTCTTTTCTCGGTCTCTGTCGAAGACAACATCAAGTACAGGCACACAAGCGCTACAATGGAAGATGTGATAACCGCAGCTAAGGCAGTTGGTGCACATGATTTCATTATGAAACTCGAACAAGGCTACGATACCATTCTTTATGAAAGGGGTGGCAATCTTAGCGTCGGTCAGAGGCAACTTATCAGTTTCGCCCGGGCCTTGTTGGCAGATCCCAGGATCTTAATTCTTGATGAAGCCACAGCTAATATCGATACATTCACAGAAGTGGTGATTCAGCAAGCCCTAAAAACTGTCCTTACGGGTCGTACAGCATTGGTAATTGCCCACCGACTGTCTACAATACAAAATTCTGATGTGATTGTAGTTATGGAACAAGGTGAAATCGTTGCCTCTGGGACTCACGAAGATCTTCTCCAATATTCACCGATATACTCGAAATTGTACTCTCTGAATTTCCAAGAGCCAACAGAGTCTTAATTCATTTCACTCAAGAGAGTCTTTTTGCTCCAGCTCTTCCTCCCAAACTGGCTCTCTTTTCTCAGAAAATGATTTTGGCCCTTCCTCCGCATCATGACTTTGCAAAAGTTCATTGTAGGCTCGCGCGGTAATGGGGGCTGCCTCATGCTCACTGGATCGGCGTCCCTTTTCAACCAATTCCTTGAATGTTCGGGTGGATCTGGGTGAATTCTTTATAATCTTCCCAGCCATTTCCATAGCTTCGTCCATCAATCTCTCAGGCGGAACTACTTTGTTAAGAAACCCCATTTCAAGAACTCTACGAGCTGGAATTGGCTCAGCGGAAAGGACGAGTTCCATTACCGCTGTTTCTGAAATTATCTTGTTTAAGTGAATGGCAAATGGTGCCATAAGGCCCACTCTAGCTTCAGTAATTCCGAGCATAGCCGATTCCGAAGCAATTCTTATGTCACAAGCCTGAGCAATTGCGAAACCGCCAGCCAAAGCATAGCCATTCACTGCAGCAATCATCGGTTTAACGGGCGTCGGCCACATCGAAAGGCCACCACCATACATTGTTTCTTCCGCGGTCGCCTGTTTGCCGGACATGGTGTCGGCTGCCCTTTCTTTAAGATCGCGACCCGCACAAAAAGCCCTGCCAGCTCCTGTAATTATGGCTACCCAAGCACGATTATCCTCATCAAATCTGATGATGGTTGCTCGCAGATTTTCAATCATCTCTCTGTTAAGTGCGTTTAGGACGGCTGGTCGATTTAAAGTTATAACAGCTATCCTATCCCGAACTTCGTAAACCACTGATTCACTCATCGGTCACCTCAGCCA
Organism: uncultured Dehalococcoidia bacterium; assembly: GCA_964493125.1. Classification (GTDB taxonomy): domain Bacteria; phylum Chloroflexota; class Dehalococcoidia; order Lucifugimonadales; family QGNO01; genus QGNO01. The sequence goes on from CAZBMS010000003.1 coordinate 27,046, forward strand.
CGTTTATTCTATGCGATTATCCAAGTGAGTTACCAGCTGTAGACCCAAAAACTCAACCCGACTCCCTGGACGAATTCCATTCTCAGAAGCCGAACCAGATTTAATCTCGAGTACGTATCGTATTGGCCGTTCTGGATAATAACTAGGAGGTGTAACACCTGTTGTAACCGTAGGCACATTCTCTGATATATTAACAACCTTCCGTTTCACATCAATCCAAACTATGTCTAAAGGTATCAACATACCCTTCATCCAAAAAGCTGGGGTTACGTCCTCTGAGTATATGAACAGCATCCCCTCATCCACATGTAATTCACTCCTCCCCATAAGCCCTCGGGTCCTCTCAGCTGGGGAGATTGCCAAATCCACCACAAACGTCTTTTCGCCTATCTTCACCCTTGGGTTCGTCGAAGCGTTGTCTGTTGTATCAGACGCAAGCCTTTGAGGAGTCCCTGTCGGCTGTACTTCACTCACACCAGCAGAACAACTCAATGTCAATAACAAACAAACAATGTATAGCGCATTAGATAGCCGCACGAATGAATTACTCGGGCGTTTGAGTCGAAGCACTTGCCCAAAAAGAGGCTTGGTTGGTTGATTCTTTGTCTTTGTATGGCAAGCCTAAATGTTGATATGCCTTCGAAGTTGCCACTCGACCACGTGGGGTCCTAGTGACAAATCCCATCTGAATTAGATAGGGTTCATAAACGTCCATTATTGTGTCTGGTTCCTCGCTTATCGAAGCTCCTATAGTCTCCAAGCCCACGGGCCCCCCATCAAACTTTTCCACTAGGGCACGGAGTATCTTGTGATCCAGATCATCTAGGCCCAATACATCAATCTCAAGTCCTGAAAGTGCCTCTTTAGCAATATCTACACCGACTGCCCCATCAACCATCACCTGAGCGTAATCTCTAACTCGTTTTAGTAGTCTATTCGCGACCCTAGGAGTACCTCGAGATCTTCTTGAGATCTCCTCTAGCCCCTCATCTGCGGCAGTTATTTGTAGAATCGTGGCCGACCGTTGTAGTAACTGTAATATCGCCTCAGACTCGTAGAAGTCTAAGCGGAATAATAGCCCGAACCGGTTTCTTAATGGTGCACTAATCTGAGCATATCGGGTAGTAGCCCCAATCAGGGTGAAAGGTGGGACTTTGAGATTGATCGCCCTAGCTCCAAGGCCCTTACCCATTAGCCACGAAAGGAAAAAGTCCTCCATGGCAGGGTACAAAACTTCTTCCACTGTCCTATTTAGTCTATGAATTTCATCGATGAAAAGTACGTCATTGGGACGCAAGCTAGTCAAAATAGCTGCCATGTCCCCAGGCCTTTCGATTGCAGGGCCCGATGTAACCTTAATGTTTACCCCCATCTCAGATGCAACAATATTCGCTAGGGTAGTTTTTCCTAATCCAGGGGGGCCGTATAGAAGTAAGTGATCCAGCGCCTCGTCACGCTGCCTCGCAGCAGCCATAGCGATACCAAGATTGTACTTTATCTTGTCTTGGCCAACGTAGTCAGCAATCTTGCGTGGGCGCAAATTTGATTCAAGATGCGTATCTTCTTCTGCCTGTTTTCCAGAGACAAGTCTTTCAGTCATGCTCGATTATCCCTATGCAATCCAGATCGCCATGATACCACGCTGATTAAGCAGCTGAAATACCAAGCTATACCCCATTTCTTTCTGGCTTCCTCAAGAACAATAACAAAAGGACAGCTGCTAAAGCTGCAGACATTCCAGTCCCAACTATGAATATTGAGTAGCTCTCCGTGGTGTCAAATATCCAACCGGCCAGTACTGTCGCTATCATACCTACAATTCCGAAGCTGTTAAGTATTCCCCTGAGCCTAGCAAATGACCGCCGACCATAATATTCTCCCAGGATAGAGTAGTTAGCAGGGGACACATTCGCACCAAAAGCAAACAGGATTGCAAACAGGTAAATTGCTAATTTCCCGTTGGCAAAATCCAGAATGATTAAAGACAAAGCAACCGCCACCTGGCCGATTACCAAAATATGTTTTTTACTCCACCTGTCGCCAAGCCAGCCCACAAGCAGTATTAATGGGGTAGCGGTCAGAGCTACCAATCCAACCATATTAGCTCCTCCCTGCTCAGTAAGGCCTTTCCAAACAAAAATTGGGATAAAGTGGACCTGAAACGCCGAGTTCATAGTGGTTCTTACGGTTGTGCTAAATGCAATTAACCAAAATGAGGGCATCTTTAACGTCTCCCCAAAATCGAACCCGTCCGGCAAACTTGCTTGCGCGACTAATGGATCCTTTTTATGTGCGGAATCTCCTACTTCCGATTGGAGAGCCTCCACGCCATCTGGCAAAAGACCCATGGACTCCGGGGAGCGACGAATTAACAATGCTAATGGCAGGGACACTACAAGCACAACAAGTCCAGAGAGGATAGATGCCATTCTCCATCCATGAGTTATAGCAATAGCAGCGATTATGGGAGTGAAAATTGCTGGCCCTAATCTAACCGAAGAGGAGCAAATGCTCATTGCCCGAGTGCGATATTTCATAAACCAAAGATTGGCCACGGCATGCATGCATTGAAGAAATCCCATTTGAAATCCAAGGGCAACCCAACCAACATAAACCAATACAAACGTTAACTCGTTATGTACAGTGGTTAATGCAATAAGACCAGTCCCTCCCAACAGGGCTCCCACAAAAATCGGAAGCCTTGGTCCACGACGATCTATTATCCAGCCTACCAAGGGTCCCTCAATCCCCCCCTCGAGCCTTGCAAGGGAAAACAGTAAAGATAGAGCGGCCCTTCCTATTTCAAGTTCTCGTGTCAGAGGAAGAAAGAATACAGAAACTACTGAGGAGTGGACCGATCCAACCATGGTTATCGTGCTTCCAGCCGCCAATATCCACCATCCGTAGTAAATCGAACCTTTTTTGCTCCTAGTCATTTGCATTAAATCGTAAACGCACTCCGTTATTGTGGCCGATGGTACGACCAACATCCAGTTCTTCAAGAAAATTAATGGCCAATAGCAAATTTCTTCCTATCGCACCTTACTCCCTTTGTAAGGAACGCTCAAATGAACAAGATTCTGTACTAATTAACTTGACACCTATCCTGAGATGTTCTTATAATCCCTAGCCTTGTAGAGAGTTTTTTCGGCAGTGAGTTTTTATGAGATTTAATGTTGCCATCCTTCTAATGGAAACCGTAGACGCCAGGCGTGAAAACTGGCTTGGTAATCCGGACGCACAAAGTGAGACAACTGGTGAAATAGCATCCCAAGAAAAACTGCAGTGGCTCTTGTTTAATTGGGGCCGATCGGTCTTAGAGGATATTTTAGCTTTTATAAATATAGCCAATGTGAAATGCTTAGGTCTCTGCCTCTACTTTAGGATAAAATTAAGTCTATATTCATTTATTAAAGCTGGGTATTCAAGTTAGTAATTAGCAATATGTTGGTAATATAGAAGAGAGGATTTTGTGGGAGCTCTACCAAAAAAGAAAAGAACTCAGTCAAGAAAGCGGACGCGCTGGAGCCACTCCGCCCTAACGCCAGTGAGCCTGTCAATTTGTCCCCAGTGCAGGGTCGCGAAGCGGTCGCATCGCGTTTGCGGTAACTGTGGCTATTATGCAGGGAGAGAGGTTATTTCCCCCAAGGGGGCTACTTCAAACGAGGCCTAAGGCTGCGCCCGCAAGTATATTTAGTATTTATCAGGAGCAAATAATGGCTCTTTCATCGACCTCCCAAAATACGAATAGCAAGATAGCATTCCTTTTTCCAGGACAAGGTTCGCAATCAGTGGGCATGGGGCTTGATCTCTATGAGAACTCGACTGCGGCTAAAGAGATATTTAATACAGCTGACGAGGTGCTAGAGCGCCCACTTTCGAAAATAATGTTCGAGGGCCCCCCTGAGGAGCTAAGCAACACCATCAATTCTCAGCCAGCCCTACTAACCACCAGCTTGGCCACCCTAGCCGCAACAAAAGAAAGGTTTGCCGACTTGCTCGATAAAGATGTGGTGTTCATGGCGGGACACAGCTTAGGGGAGTATACCGCCTTGGCTGCATCTGGGGTAATTGATCTTCCTGATGCAGTCTGGCTTGTTCAAGAGCGGGGGCGTCTTATGCAAGAGGCGTGCGACGATAATCCAGGATCTATGGCTGCAGTGTTAGGGCTAGAAGAAAGTGTCGTGGAAGAGGTTTGTAGAGAAACCGGGACACAAATAGCCAACATAAATACCCCCGGTCAAATCGTTATCAGCGGTGAGAAAGACGCTATCAGAAGAGCTGTCGATAAATCATCTGAGAAAGGCGCAAAGAAAAGTATCCTATTAAAGGTTAGCGGGGCATTCCATTCATATTTGATGGGATCTGCAATGAAAGGAATGCAGCAGGCGCTAGATGCGGTTCAATTTAGGAACCCTGGCACTCCTATTATAGCTAACTGTACGGCCAAGCCTATGAAAACCTCATCAGAAATCAAAGAAGAATTAGCCCAGCAGCTTTGTGGTTGTGTGCGATGGGAAGATTCGATCAAATACATGGTCAATTTAGGTGTATCAAAATTTTACGAGTTTGGGCCTGGGAAAATCTTAACAAACATGATGAAGCGCATTTCAGGTGATGTAGAGGCCACTCCCATAGACAGCATGTCGTCAGTGCAAGAAATTGCTGGAAGTTAGAGCAAACGTGATCACATCTACAAAGAGCAGTAAGATAACGGAACAGAAGAGATCCAGAAGGAAAAGCAGTGCTGGTCGTCGCACTGCTCGCGCAGCCGTTTTGCAAGTCCTATACGAATTAGACACCACTGATCATCCGATAGAAGAATCCTTCAGCTGGATTGTCTCCGAAAAGCGCCTGAATGACGATGGCGTTAGTTTTGCTTGGGAAACGACCAAAGGGGTCCAAGGCGCCAGTCGATCCTTGGACAATGAGATAAAAAAGCATACCGCCCGATGGCCAATCTATCAATTATCGGCAGTAGACAGAAATATATTAAGAATAGCAATATATGAAATGAGTTCAAATGGTGGAGTTTCTGAAAAAGTAGCTATTAACGAAGCCGTTGAACTGGCAAAAAGATTTGGAGGGGATAATTCGTATCGGTTTATAAATGGCGTTCTAGCATCATTTATTTCGTCCAAGCTACAAGGCTTAAGCCCCCCTAGCGGAAACTGATACTTTAAATTAAGGAGGCCATACTATGGCATCAATTTTTGACCGGGTTAAAACGCTAGTTGTTGACAAGCTCAGCGCAGATGAAGAATCTGTAACTTTGGAGTCCCACTTTACTAACGACCTAAATGCCGATTCACTTGACTTAGTAGAGCTAATAATGGCCTTTGAAGAAGAATTTTCACAAGACGGAGATCCTGTTGAAATCTCCGATGAAGATGCAGAAAAAATAAATACTGTCGGCGATGCAGTCGAGTATATCAGAGGGAAAGGTATAGCTGATAGCTAAATGAACCTCTCCTAACTACACAGCAGTAAGCTTTATATGTGCCCGTCTCCCTGTTTGTTTTATCTAAACTAGGCGTCCCTTAACACCTAGTTTAGGTTATTGCTAATCTTTGTCTTATACAAGTAATAGAGTATACTGGAAAGATATGCTAGATCTGCAACAGGTGGCCAGTCGGATACATAACTGTTTTGATTGCGACCTATCCCAATCGCGCACTAAAGCCGTTCCAGGAGAAGGCCCGGAAGATGCCGACCTGATGTTTATCGGTGAAGGCCCAGGATTCAATGAAGATCAGCAATCTCGCCCTTTCGTAGGGGCGGCTGGGCAATACCTCGAGGAACTTCTCGCCAAAATAAACATCAACCGTAATTCTGTGTTCATCACTAACATGGTCAAGTGTAGGCCCCCTAATAATAGAGACCCTTTTCCAGGAGAGATTGAGGCTTGTAGCAAATATATCGATGAGCAGATTAGGCTAGTCAGACCAAAAGTTATAGTTACCTTAGGAAGACACTCTCTAGGCAAGTTTTTACCCGGGGAAACCATCGGCAAGGTTCATGGAAAGCCAAAACAAATAGGCAATTTAATCGTATATCCTATATATCATCCTGCTGCTGCCCTGCGGCGACATTCATTGCGGATTGTACTTGAGAATGATTTCCAATTAATACCGTCGCTAGTGAGAGGCGATATTGAGAACGAATCAAATGACAATCATAAACCTCAACAACTCTCGTTGTTTGAGTAGGTTCTAATCATGGGTAAGCAAACCCTCAAAGTAATTCCTCTTGGCGGCCTAGGCGAGATTGGCAAAAACATGATGGCCTTGGAGTCAGGAAAGGACTTAATAATCATCGATGCCGGCGTGCTCTTTCCCGGAGAGACCATGCCTGGAGTAGACTTAGTTATTCCAGACATCTCCTATCTGATCGAGAACAGGCACCGTATACGTGGCATCTTTATTACTCACGGCCACGAAGATCACATAGGCGCCCTACCTTACGTTCTTCAGAAACTAAAAGTGCCTGTATATGCTTCACGACTAGCAGTTGGATTAATAAAATTGAAGCTGAAAGGTCATGCCGTACTCCACGACCCAAAACTCGTTGAAGTGGAATCAGGCGAGCAAATTAAATCGGGCATTTTCAAAGTGACTTTCTTTCCGGTTTCCCACAGCATCCCAGATGCAATGGGACTCGCAATAAGCACTCCCCTTGGATTGGTAATACATACCGGGGATTTTAAAATAGATCTCGATCCTGCCACTGATAATCCTACCAACCTACTCCGGCTTGCGGAAATGTGCAGAAAGGGCACTTTTCTACTCTTATCAGACTCCACTTATGCGAATGTTCCAGGATACACGCCCTCTGAAGCCGTTGTAAGCAAAGAAATGAGTGAGATTATCAGGAGGGCCGACGGAAGGGTAATGATAGCAACTTTTGCTTCCCTGCTGGCTAGGGTTCAGCAGATAATCGATGCGGCATACAAATACGACAAAAAAGTCAGCGTAGTTGGCCGAAGCATGGTAAACAATGTAAAGCTAGCGATAGACTTAGGATACATAAGGGACCCTGGGAAAGTTTTCGTGCCGGTAAAAGAATTGAGGAAATATCCCCCTGAAAAGTCCGTGATAGTCATGACCGGTAGCCAAGGGGAGCCAACTTCTGCATTGACTCGAATTGCTAATCGTATTCACCAAGACATCGAAATTACTCCTGGAGACACCGTTGTAGTCTCGTCTAGCCCAATACCTGGTAATGAGTTACCAGTCAGCCGCGTGATAGATAACTTATTTAGGCAGGGCGCCTACGTCTTATACGACAAGACATCAACTGTTCACGTCCATGGTCACGCCAGTCAAGAAGAGTTAAAACTCGTACTTAACATTGTTCGGCCCAAATTTTTCGTGCCCGTCCATGGCGAATTCAGACACCTAGTGGCTCACAGAGAGCTAGCTATTACAATGGGTGTTCATCCTGATAAGGCCTTTATCCTAGAAAGCGGGGACTTACTGGAGCTTTCGAATGATAAAGGCTGGTTTGGCGGTTCGGTTCCCGCTGAAAATATATATGTGGATGGCAATTTGTTTAGGGCAGATGAAAGCAACATTCTAAAAGAGAGAACGATGTTGTCAAGAGATGGTATAGTAGTTGTGAGCGTCCCGATTAATAGACACAGTGGGGCTGTATTGAGCCACCCTTCCGTAACGTCTGTGGGGTTTGTTGAATCAGGCGACTTTCCGAACGTGCTTGAGCAGATAGCAGATACCGTACTCCTTGAACTTAAGACAATCTCCGAAAACGGAACTCTCAGCTCTAGTGCCATTGAAAGCAAAATTAACAAGTCGGTTGCGGCGTTGCTATTTAAGAAAACTAGGTTGCGCCCAATAGTTATCTCCTTTCCGGTTTTAACCTAGGAGGAATCTTCGAGCATATGGATATGCTGGAAAAGCAAGAGTCCGACAGCTATCGCCCAATGTGGAAACACACATTGGCCTTACTGTTTACCAATCCTAAGAGCAGAATCCTGCTGTATGGATTGGTGGCTATTGGATCGTGGCAATTTGTGGGCGACCACGTAATGAACGAGCTCTACCCTGTAGTCAGGGCTGAAGTTCTAAGAACCGTCGGCCTAGGTTTTTATGGACTATCATTCTTCACAATCACATTTTTAATAACTCTGAGATTTACACCTAGACACTTCCTGATTAGGTGCCGGGAATGGCTAGCAATGGCAATGATGCTCACAGCATCCCAAGCTGTTTTGGGGTCTGCGAGCGGTCCAGATGCGATCACGTCTGCAACCACTTACGGCGGCACCATAGCGATGAAACTGTGGCCAGAGCCACTAATTGGCATTGCCTTGGTCCTGGGTGTCTGTTTCACTTCAATAATTCTTGTTTTTCCAACGCGCTCATACAAGTTATTAAAGGCCACCATATCGGCTTCAGCACGGCAAGGCAGTAAAATTATATTCGCGTCATGGAGGCTGCTTTTGCAATCCATCATGCGCCTGTTAAAAGGCAAGCCCGCGACTCGCCAAACACCAAAAGTCAATCAGCAAAGCGAAGTCGATCTACGCTCGTACCCCGAGCATCCGATTATTTCTCCGAATAACTACACTTATGATCTTCAGAAACAGCTAGAATTGCCGATCGATTCTGTCAATCTTGAAAATCCAAGCCCAGAGCAAAGTTATAATCCTGCTCCTAAAACATCTAGTCCTCCTGGTAGATGGCGGCCTCCAGGAGCTGACTTTCTCGATTACGGCACTCCCGTATCTATTACCGACGACGAAACTGACGAGGTTGCTAGGAGAATAGAAGAAACCCTAGCCGATCACGGAGTTGAAGTGATGGTAAACCAGGTGAAACCCGGCCCTACAGTTACACTCTACGGTCTCACTCCTGGTTGGATACGCCGGTTTAAACAGGTCGTGGAAAAGGACGAGTACGGTGAGGTTGCAAGAAACGAAGCAGGGAAAGCCATCATGAAACGAACAGAGGAGCAAACCCGTGTAAGGGTAGATTCTATTGTTGCTCGCGAAAAAGATCTCGCTTTGGCACTAGCCGCACCCAGCTTACGAATTCAAGCGCCTGTCCCAGGGGAATCCGTGGTAGGAATAGAAGTCCCAAATAGGGAAGCCGTGCTCGTAGCACTTCGCAATGTCCTCGAATCCGAAGATTTCATTTCGCTAAGGGGCTCCGGTGCTCTTGCCCTTGGGCTTGGCCAAGGTTCTGGTGGGGATCCAGTAGTTGCTGATCTGAGGAGCTTGCCCCATCTCCTTATAGCTGGCGCGACCGGGAGCGGAAAAAGCGTTTGTATGAATACCCTCATAGTCTCCCTAGCATCCCAAGTATCCCCTGAAAAATTACGTATGCTTCTTATAGATCCAAAGCGGGTAGAACTTACGCCCTACAACGGGCTGCCCCATCTGATTACACCTGTAATCGTCGATACTGAACCCGCAGTTCGTGCACTAAAAGGAATCATGAGCGAAATGTTTCGTCGCTACCGTCGATTAGAAGAGCTCGGGGTAAGAAACATCGAAGGATACCACCGGCACCGAAATGCGCTACAGCCAATGCCTCACTTAGTTGTCGCAGTGGACGAACTAGCAGACCTTATGATGGCTGCCTCCTATGAAGTTGAACAAACTCTAACCAGGCTCGCACAGCTCGGACGAGCGACTGGAATACATCTTCTTGTGGCGACCCAAAGACCATCAGTAGATGTGGTTACCGGACTGATCAAAGCCAACTTTCCTTCGAGGATCGGCTTTGCAGTGGTTTCACAGGTAGATTCTCGAACTATTCTAGACGCAGCAGGCGCGGAGCGCCTACTGGGTAGGGGCGACATGTTATTCCTTTCTGGAGAAACCCCTAAGCCCCTAAGAGTTCAGGGAGCGTATGTTTCCGATGGTGAGATCGAAAATCTCATCGATTTCTGGAAGAGCCAAAACGGGCCATCATTACCCGAATTCAATCTGGAACCAGAGGCAAGCTCTGACATTAATTCAGATTCTGGTAGCTCTGGCCAAAGCTCTGGGGACGACATGATGGGAAAAGCTCTGGAACTGGCGACTCGTTATTCACACTTATCTACTTCGTTATTACAGAGACGTCTTAGAATAGGCTATCCTAGAGCAGCCAGATTAATGGATCAATTAGAGGACGAAGGTATAGTTGCCAGTGGAGATTCTGGGAAATCGCGTGAAGTGATTCGAAAACCTGATTAATCTGACTGGATAACTAAATCATAATGCCTCGTATCTCAGCAGATTGCCGTAAGATGAGAGTCCTCTATGGCATTACTGGCAACTTAGCAACTACAAGATCCGTCAGCCGCTCATATTCCTGTTTAACTTTATTGCTATCTAGCATAGTCGGCTTATCGCTATTCATATAGTCTGGGAGAAGTTCGTGTTTTCCCAAGAAGTCTAGTTCCATCTCTTTCGCCAGCTCTTCCCCGACACCCTCGCCAAATACACCGCCAGCAAAGTTTTCCAAGACTCCCAAAACGTTAACGTTCATCTTCTTGATCATATTTATGGATCTTTTCGCGTCCAATTTTGCAAGTGATTGAGGAGTAGCAATCACAACAAACCCATCTAGCTGTAGAACCTGCATGATAGTCAGTGGAGCATCAGAAGTGCCTGGGGGAAGATCCACCACTAAATAATCTATGTCACCCCAATCTGTGTTTTGCAAGAACTGGTTTAAGGCATTGTGGATCATGGGTCCACGCCAAATAATTGCTTCTTCTTCGTTTTCTTGGAAGAACGACATAGACATCACTTTCACGCCATAGGCGTCGGCGGGTATGAATTGTCCATCCTCCATCGTTGCGGGCTCGTTCGCCCCAATAGCCTTTGCGGCATTAGGACAATCTATATCAGCATCCAACAGACCAACACTGTACCCTTTACTACTAAGTGCAGTCGCCATGTTCACGGCAACCGTTGTCTTGCCAACGCCACCTTTTCCACTGTATACACCTATCTTGACTTTAACACGGCTAAGCCTGTCACCTATCTGACGACGCTGTTGCCAGGCACGCTTTATAGAGTCCAAGCGAGCCTGTTCTTGAGGGCTCATTTTGCGCCCTTCTGGCTTATCAGTCATATCTACTAGATACCTAAGAGTGCCTTGCCATCTTCCGTAAGCATATCGGGAGACCACGGTGGATCGAACACAACTTCAACCGTTACATCCTCAAGATCTTCTATCTCAGAAATGGCCCACTCTGCTTGTTGGGCTATATAAGGGCCCATTCCACACCCAGGAGCAGTCAAGGTCATCTTGACGTGAACCTCGTTATTCTCTTTGACGTCTACTCCGTAAATCAGCCCTAGATCCACCACATTAACTGGTATCTCGGGATCATATACTTCTTTAAGCTTTTCCAGCACTGCTTCCTTAGTCACTATCGTCATGTTTCTCTCCAAATTCTTTTGAAAGGCTATATTCTCACTTGAAGATTCTATCTAAAGCTAAATCTCTTGGTCAAACCCAGCTTCACTTCCGCTGGATTTCAAGTCTAGGATCCCTTGATTCTCCTAATTCCGCAATCTCTAAACTAGATTGCTTGATTACAGTCCTGCCTGCCATACCACCCAAAGGCCAGTCAAAAACGACCTGCCAAAAAGCCTCTTTTGACCGATTTCTACTCCCTTTGGCATGCGCCGCTGGGCCGGATATGAGCCCAGTTCTTCCAAAAAAAAGAGACTTCGATTCTATTACCTTAACTCTATTACCTATCTTCACTTCTTTTACCTTCATATGAATACTCCAACCATACTCCTGCATTGGACGCCGTTATTATCGAACGATATTAGCAGATTGTAGTCCTACTAGCGTATCCCTGGCAACTAGTTACGCCCATACGCTATCCACCTGTATAAGTAGGAATCGTATGGTTTTGAATTTGCTTTCGTGTTAAACTTACGGAGCCTTAAACAATGCATGGAAAGCTCTACAATTGTACGTTCGGTGATGGCTTCTAAAGAACGGCTTTTAATTGAACTAGCATTGACAGGGGGGGGTAAACGAAGAGGATCTATTATGACCAGCATTGAACCCTTCAACGGTCCAAACTCTGCTTACCTGGTAGAACTACACGAGGCTTACAAGAAAGATCCTCTGTCAGTAGATCCTACGGTCAAAGTTTTTTTTGATACTTGGCTGCCTTACATCTCAGAAACGGGCTTTGTGAGTCAACAAGTTGCTCACACCACAGAAGCCGATTATCAAAAGCTTTTAGAGCTTTCTGCCTTGGTTGAAAATATCCGAGCTAATGGCCATCTCCAATCAAAGCTTGACCCACTCGGCCTCCAGCCATCTAGGGTTGTCCATTCCAATTCCCCTATGCTCTCACCCGAGGAAGATGGACTAGGAAAGCTACCTGCTAGCTTGATTAAGAGCCCTCTTTCAAGTGAAGGATCTACGGTGAAGGATCTACTTTCTGAGCTTGATAATGTCTATTCAGGAAATGTAGGCTATGAATTTGGACACCTGAGAAATGCGGATGAGCGAAGTTGGCTACAAAACAGCGTCGAGTCAGGAGTCTTTCGCCCAGAGGTAGACAAAGAAACTAAGGTGGGACTCCTTAAACGACTTAGCGAAGCGGAAGCGTTCGAGCACTTCCTTCATAGGAATTTCCCAGGGCAGAAATGGTTCTCCGTAGAAGGGAATGACGTTCTTGTGCCTGCTCTTGACGAGCTACTCGCACAAGCGGCTCAGACAGATTTAAAATCACTGATGATGGGGATGGCGCACAGGGGTCGCCTTAACGTTCTTACGCATCTCTTTGGGAAACCGTATGATGCTCTCCTAGCAGAATTTATGTACGGTTACAAACTTGACGAAGGTGGAACAACCGAATCCAATCACGGCTCTTCGGGAGACGTAAAATACCACCAAGGGGCTGATGTCCATTACTCGGGTATAGATGGCGATATTTCTGTCTCATTGTTGCCCAATCCAAGCCATTTGGAGCTGGTAAACCCAGTTGTAGTAGGCGCAGTAAGAGCTGCCCAAGACTTCGACGGTAAAGAAGGGGGGTCTCCCACTCCTGCTTTCGATAAGGCAATGGGCATATTAATACATGGAGATGCAGCCTTCGCGGCAGAGGGAGTGGTCCCAGAAACTCTCAACCTCGGCCAGCTAGCTGGATATTCAGTAGGAGGAGTCATCCACATCGTTGCAAACAACCAAATCGGCTTTACTGCCGAGGCCCACGAATCGTACTCCACTGTTTACTCTACCGATGTTGCTAGGGGCTTCGACATTCCAATCGTCCATGTAAATGCAGATGACGTAGAGGGCTGCATCGGCGTCATGCGACTAGCATTTGCCTACAGACAACAGTTTCACAAAGATTTCCTCGTAGATATTGTTGGCTATCGTAGATATGGCCACAACGAAGGAGACGAGCCCAGCTTTACACAACCAATAGCCTACAAAAAAATTAATGAGCATCCGACGGTAAGAAGTATTTGGGCTGATGCCTTGATCAAAGAGGGCCTACTCACACCTCAAGAAGCTCAGACCATGGTCACAGAAACAAACGACCGCCTTCAAGATGCATTAAACACTGTTCAGAGCATGGAGAGAGAGGCTCCTACGGTTCAACCCAAGCCTATTCTTGAAGAAGAACGGCCAGTTCTGCCAACGAAAGTTGATGGAGAAAAATTGAAAAGCTTGAACAATGAGCTCCATATTATACCGGAGGGCTTCACGCTTAATCCGAAGCTTGAAAGACCTTTGTTAAGACGGCGCGAGGCCATAGAAGGCGGGCGGATCGATTGGGCACACGCAGAAGCCCTTTCTTTCGCTTCGCTACTTTCAGACGGTGTGCCAATTAGAATCACCGGACAAGACACAGAGCGAGGCACTTTCACACAAAGGCACGCCGTTTTTCACGATGTTAACAAAGGATCGAAGTTTACGCCTCTCGCGTCTTTGCCTAGTTCTCAGGCACCATTTGCTATATATAATAGCCCGCTGTCAGAGGTCGGAGTATTGGGATTTGAATATGGATACAGCGTCCAAGCCAAGCACGCACTTGTTTTATGGGAAGCTCAATTTGGAGACTTTGTTAATAACGCACAGTCTATCGTGGATGAGTTCCTAGCCAGCGCCAATACAAAGTGGGGGCAGCGCTCTGGATTGGTATTACTTCTTCCACACGCCTATGAAGGCCAAGGGCCTAATCACTCTAGTGGTTTTTTGGAGCGTTTCTTGCAATTGGCAACAGAAAGCAGTTTCCGAATAGCGTATTGTTCTAGTGCTGCTCAATACTTTCACCTTCTCAGGGAACAAGCAGCAATGATACGAACTGACCCTAAGCCACTTGTGATCATGACTGCTAAGAGCCTGCTTCGTCACCCCGATGCGTCTTCTACCCTGGGAGAGCTATCAGATGGTGCTTTTAACCCAGTGATCGCTGACGTAAATGACCATGATGACGTCAAGCGTGTGATTCTCTGCGCTGGTAAAGTATATGTTGATCTCATAGGAAGCAAAATGTATGCGAAGGCAAAGAACACTGCAATTATACGCATTGAAGAACTTTATCCGTTTCCCACAAAGAAGCTAGACAATGTTTTCTCATCCTGCAGTGCGCTAGAAGAGGTGATTTGGTTACAGGAAGAACCGCAGAACCGGGGTGCTTGGTCGTTCGTTGCTCCTAGAGTACGAGAGATACTCTCTGCGAGCATTCCTCTTCTCTACGTTGGCAGGCCAGCTCGATCGAGCCCAGCAGAAGGATCTGCCACCCTGCATAAAATAGAGCAGGAAAGGATAATTAGTGAGGGCTTTGCCCCTATTAATAAGATGACGGCTGTCGCATCTTGAGGTGATTAATGACGCTTGAAGTTAAAGTTCCAGAAATGGGTGAGTCGATTATAGAGGCCACAGTTGGGAAATGGTTGAAACAGGTAGGCGAGACCGTCTCGGCTGACGAGCCAATAGTGGAGCTCGAAACCGACAAAGTCAATGTCGAGGTTTCCGCTTCTCAACCAGGCGTGTTGGAAAAAATATTGAAGGCTGAAGGCGAAACAGTGACTGTCAGCGATGTCCTTGGCACAATCACGGATAGTGGCGTTATCGACCAACAGCCTAACATATCAAAGGAAGAGTCGACCCCAGAAGAAACTCCAGCCGCTGATCCAACAGCTACTGACGGCGACGCTGAGCGCATTACACCAGTAGCTCGTAGAATTGCTGCCGAACACGGGTTAGATGTTGCGAAAATTGCCGCCACCGGCGCTGGGGCGAAGATAACCAAGGAAGATGTAATACGCCATATACAGGAGCCTGCATCTGAGTCCCGATCAAATACCAAAGAGGAAACCCCTTCAATATCAACCACCGAGACTGCTACCAGTCAACCTACGGAAAGGGAACATCGCGTCAGGTTAACTCGGTATCAACAAACCATGGCAGCAAGGATGACCGAAGCCGTTCAAACCGCTGCAATGACAACAACTTTCAACGAAGTAGACATGTCTGGAATAATCGAAATTAGACAAAGAATGCGTGATACGTTCAAGGACAGACACGGTGTTGCTTTAGGCTTCATGTCTTTCTTCACTAAAGCTGTTGTGGAAGCACTAAAATCTTTCCCTGTTCTTAACTCTGAAATCCAGGGAGGGGAACTTGTTTTCAAGCACTACTACGACATTGGAATTGCTATAAGCACCGACGATAGCCTAGTGGTTCCAGTAGTGCGTGATGCAGATCAGAAGAGCTTCGCTGAAATCGAGTCTTCAATCTTAGATCTTGCAGCTCGCTCTAGGGAACGCAAGCTTACTATTCAAGAGCTTCAGGGTGGAACTTTCACCATTACCAACGGAGGAGTTTTCGGATCCCTGATGTCTACACCGCTGCTAAATCCTCCACAAGTGGGAATCCTAGGAATGCACGGGTTTAAGCCGCGGCCAGTTGCGATAGACGGCCAAGTTATTATAAGGCCTATGATGTATCTAGCCCTAACTTATGATCACCGTATAGTAGATGGAAAATCAGCCGTTTCCTTCCTGGTAAGAATTAAGGAGTTAGTGGAAGAACCTTCAAGGCTTCTGATCGGCGCTTAGGGTGGACTCGGCAATCCTCTAGATTATTGAGGGCCAGAGAGCTCCCTCCGAATTTCGACTATTTCATCTCTGAGTAACGCAGCCTTCTCGAACTCGAAATTCTTAGCTGATTGCTTCATCTTGCTTTCAAGATCTTTAACCAAACGGAATATTTCATCCTTAGGCATGTTTTCCCAGGAAAAGTCGGCGTTCTCGCTATAATTTTCTGGCCTAAGCCGATCAGTAATGTCTGCAACCGCCTTGTGAATCCCAACCGGCGTTATATTGTGTCGTAAATTATGTTCTTGCTGAATTTTCCGGCGCCGATCAGTCTCATGTATAGCCATACTCATAGACCTAGTAATGTTATCAGCGTACATGATCACGTGACCTTCCGAGTGTCGTGCTGCACGACCCATAGTTTGTATCAATGCGGATTGCGATCGTAAATATCCCTCTTTGTCCGCATCAAGAATTGCAACAAGGCTAACTTCGGGCAAGTCCAAGCCCTCTCGCAAAAGGTTGATTCCCACCACCACATCATAGACCCCCAATCTTAAATCTCGAAGTCTCTCGCTGCGCTCCAAGGTGTCAATTTCAGAGTGTAAATACTGTGTTTTAACATTCATCTCCCTCAGATAATCTGCAAGCTCCTCTGCCATCCGCTTGGTTAATGTTGTAACAAGGCACCTTTCAGATTTGGCAACTCTTGCATTTATCTCTTGCAGTAAATCATCTATCTGCCCCTGTGTTGGCTTTACTTGAATCGTAGGATCAAGTAAACCAGTGGGCCGAATCACCTGCTCTACCAACTGCTCAGCCTTGCCAGTCTCATATAGCCCTGGGGTAGCCGATACGTAAATTGCTTGTTCGATGTGTTTTTCAAATTCCCCGAAGCTGAGAGGGCGGTTGTCCAAGGCAGACGGGAGTCGATATCCATAATCGACAAGGGTCTGCTTTCTTGATATATCCCCTCTATACATTCCATTTAGTTGCGGTATGGTCATATGCGATTCATCAATAAACAGGATGAAGTCATCGGGGAAATAGTCCATTAAGGTCCATGGGGTGCTGCCAGCAGGGCGTTGTGATAGTGGTCTGGAATAGTTCTCAACGCCCGAGCAGTACCCTGTTTCGCGCAACATCTCTAAGTCGTAGTTTGTACGAGATTCTAAGCGTTGAGCCTCAACAATTTTACCCTGGGATTTCAACTGCTTGACCCGTTCCGCCATCTCTTCTTCTATGTCCTGTATTCCCATCAACAACTTCTCTGTGGGAGTCACAAAGTGTTTCCCGGGATAAATGTCTATTACACCACCTTCACTCAAAATCTCGCCAGTCAAAGGATCCAACGTTACTATTCTGTCAACTTGTTCGCCAAAAAAATCGATTCGAATTGCTATCTCATCATGGACAGGGAGAATCTCTATTGTATCGCCCCTCACCCTGAATTTACCCCGAGTCAAATTCATGTCGTTTCGTTCATATTGCATTTCAACCAGTCGTCTCAACAGCCTGTGTCGATTTAGAGTTTGACCTTTTTCAATTCTCATCACGAAGCCCTGATACTCATCAGGAGAACCCAGTCCATAGATACAGGAGACAGACGCAACTATTATCGTGTCCCTTCTACTTAAAATAGCCCTCGTTGCCGCATGCCTAAGCTTATCAATTTCATCATTTATGTCAGCGTCTTTTTCAATATAAGTGTCTGTGCGAGGTATATATGCCTCTGGTTGATAATAATCATAGTAGCTGACGAAATATTCGACGGCATTATGTGGAAAAAACCCCTTGAATTCTGTAGCTAGTTGGCCCGCCAAGGTTTTGTTATGTGCAATAACTAACGCAGGTCGCTGGGCTGCCTCAACCACTTTGGCCATCGTATATGTTTTGCCGGAACCAGTAACGCCAATAAGAACCTGATGTTTTCTGCCTAGGTCCAACCCTTCAACAAGCTTATCCACCGCCTTCGGCTGATCACCAGTAGGCTCAAAATCAGCAATGATCGCGAACTTTCCTTCTTCCAATTTAAGCAGTCCTTTGGTTGATAATTAAAGCCGCAAGCAAAATTCAAGCACTTTTCTTTCCATATGTTTTCATAGCCGCATCGCGTGAAACTATCCCATCCCGAACATCCAATTCGACTAATGAAAGCTCCCTTTCAGAGGGGTCGCCCATACCCGCACCGCTTGGAAACTCCAACTCGAGTCTGTCCGACTCCTTTTCTAGTGTTAAGTACCCCTGAGTCAAAGCTTTTGGGTCATCACTTAAAACTTTTCCGTTCAGTATTACTCTTGTCTTTTGTCCGGATGATCCTCCAAAAACGCCACTTGCTGGAAAATAAAGCCGGTTGGGATGGAAGTAAATGTTCAGTGGACGTCGATAATTCGCCGACTTCCCGATGGTAACCTTCAGCCCTGGGCTGCCTCGATATCTTCCTGCGCCAGCAGAGTCCTCGATAAATTCCTTGGACAAAACTAGGGCTGGGCTGTTCAGCTCAAACACCTCAACTGGTACATTCGAAGCACTGCTTGGAAACATGTTGAGGCCCATTCCGTCGCCCGCGCTGCTAGCACCGCGGCCCCCGCCTGAGAAAAGATGCGCGTTAAACACTCGGCCATCCTCATGAAATCCATAGGTTCTGAGTCCAGACATAAGTCCATTTCCAGCCTGTATTCTTTCTGGTATTACTTGGGCCAGGGCCCCGAATATTGCACCGTGTATGTACCACCCAGTATTTAGTCTTGATCCAACGGATATGGGGAAGGTGCAATTAATTATGGTTCCCTCTGGGGCATATGTGCTGATAGGGGCGAAGCAGCCCTCATTAACTGGCACTCCTGGCGTCAAGAGGCAGGCAAGCGGATACAATGTGTGGCCTGTACTGTAGATTAAGGTACAATTAAGCCCTCCTCGATCAACCTGTGTAGATGATCCAGTGTAATCTACCGAGACTTCATCTCCCGAAACCGTAATCTTTACAGCTATCTTGAGTGGGACCCCCATTCCATCCGTGTACACTTCATTCGTGTAAACACCATCGTCTATCTCTTCAATCGCTTTCCTCATTGCAGACTCTGAGCGGG
The DNA here is from genome assembly GCA_964493125.1 of uncultured Dehalococcoidia bacterium. Taxonomy (GTDB): domain Bacteria; phylum Chloroflexota; class Dehalococcoidia; order Lucifugimonadales; family QGNO01; genus QGNO01. The sequence goes on from CAZBMS010000003.1 coordinate 46,174, forward strand.
CCCTTATCTGATAAGAAAGATCCGATAAGTCTCCGAGATTATATTCCTCTATGAGAGCTAACACTCGTTTAGAACCCACCTCATTCGCTGCAACTTGAGCCTCAATATCAGTCAACACCATCTCGGGCGCTCTAACGTTCCATTTAAACATATCAAACACTAGCTCGTTCGGATTACCACCATCATATAACTTACAAATAGGAAAGAAGATTCCCTCTTCATAAGAATCGGTTACTCGCTTTTCATCTAAGGAACCACCTATGTCTGATGTGTTGGCTATATTGCCCACAAAGCCCACAAACATGTTTTCTTTGAAAACCGGTGTTACCACTGCTATATCTGGTAGATGCCCTGCACACATCCAAGGATCGTTGGTTAGAAATACATCCCCTGGCTTGATCGACTTCTCTGGGTATTTTTTCAAGATTTCCTTAGTGACGTTAGGCATAGTCATGTTGAAGACAGGCATGCTCCGATATGCATGGGCAATTGAGCGACCATCCTTATCCATAATTTCACACCCGAAGTCATTGGCCGATGCAATGATTGTTGATACAGCTGTTCGAAGAATTGTGGTCCACATCTCCTCGGTAACATTCAGCAAACGGCTCCAAATGATTTCTAGAGTAACCGGATCAAATTCCTTCATCTATTTTCCTCCCTAATGGCTACCCAACCTTGAAAACAAGGTTCAGCCACCGGTCAACTGATACACTATCTCTAGGGCTCATTACAGCTGTCGACTCTTGCTCTTCTATAATCGCCGGCCCGTTAATTCTGGAGCCTGCGACCAGCTTATAGCGATCGTATATTGGACAATCTATATATCCACCGCTATCTCTAAAATATGCTTTGCGGATCCCCTTTAGTGCTACGCTCAAATCGACGTTACAAGTTACTTCCTCTTGATGAAGATTAACTGTTGGCTCTGGCCCGCGCGCCAACAATCGCCAATTTTGCACCTCAATGGGTATGTTTAAATTTCTACGGCTATAAAATTCCTGATAAATAGCATGGAAATCTGACTCTATTTGTTCCATCTTCGAGGGATCAAGTTCTCCTGGTGAAATTGGTACGTTTATTTCATGTATTTGACCCTTAAGTCGCATATCTGCCGATCTTACTAACTCGACCTGTTCCTCAGGAACGCCTGCCTGTTTCATTAAGGTAAGGCCTCTCATTTCCATATTGCGGAAAATATTATTCAGATCCCCGGAATTGAAATCCTCAAGCGACCCCGGAACTGACCGAACATCTTCTAGCGACAGTGGCGCAGTTAAACAACCAAGCGCAGAGGTTACTCCAGCCGCCAGCGGCGCAATCACTTCAGTTGCTCCCAATATCCGTGCAACATCACAGGCGTGAGCAGGACCAGCTCCTCCAAAAGCAATGATCGAATAGTTTCTTGGGTCCTTATTTCGACCTATAATATGGAGTCTGGCAGCAGCGGCCATGTTTTCCGTAACCACACTGTATATGCCCCAAGCTACCTCAATCTCATTGATCCCTAGCGTCTGTGCTAGTCCCGACATGGCCTTCTTCGCAGCATTGATATCGAGCTCCATTTTGCCGCCGAGGAAATAGTTAGGGTTGAGATATCCAAGCAATAGGTTTGCGTCCGTTACTGTTGGAATACGACCACCTAGCCCATAACAAGCAGGACCCGGCTTTGCCCCAGAACTATGAGGGCCGACTTTAAGCAATCCCAGGCTGTCTGTCCACGCTACGCTTCCACCGCCAGATCCTATCTCAATCAGGTCTAGTACCGGAATCACGATTGGCAATCCGCTACCAACCTTAAAGCGATGAATCCTCCCCACCTCGATACTGTTAGCTATCGCCGGCTTTCCTCCTTCTATGACACATGTCTTAGCTGTTGTGCCTCCCATATCGATAGAAACCAAGTCTGGCTTAGAAAGTAAGGCTCCATAGAAACTTGCTGCAAGCGCTCCTGCTGCTGGTCCCGACTCCAGGAGGCGTACAGGTCGCTCACTCGCAGCATCACTTCCAATTACCCCTCCAGCTGAATGCATCACTAATAACTCCCCTGTATAACCTAAGACTGAAAGTCTTTCTCGTACACCCGCAAGATACTTAGATACGCTCGGCTTTATATAGCAGTCGGCAATTGTTGTTGAGGTGCGCTCATACTCATTGATTATTGGTGCCACCTCAGAGGATATTGATACAGTTACGTCTGGAAAGTGATTTACGATAATCGATTTTAGGGCTTCTTCGTTCGTCGGATTCTTATACGAATGCATTAGTGCAATCGCTAATGCATCGGCGCCTTCCCCCAAAAGCCCTTCGACTAATTTTATAGCTTCGTCTTCATGTACCCGTTCTAGTATTAGCCCGTCACTGTCCGTACGTTCTCGAATTCCTTGTCTTAGGTACCTGGGGGCAAGTGGCTCAGGATACCGCGCCTGCAAATCGTACATATCATAAATCTGTTCCCTGCGAAGCTCTATAATATCCCTGAATCCATCTGTAGTTATCAGGCCCGTCTTGGCGCCCTTGCGTTCAATTATCGCATTGGTTGCTAAAGTTGTACTATGTACAACTAATTTAAGCTCGTCGTAGCTCACTCCAATTCGCTCAAGCAACTCAGATGCTCCATTGATTAAAGCTTCCTCTGGATGATCGGCGTCGGTTAGCACCTTGTTCACTGACACCTTGCCCGTATTTAGATCGAGAAGAGAGAAGTCAGTGAATGTTCCTCCTATATCCACACTGAGAATGTGCTTGAGTTCATCAGTCCGATTTATCATGAATCCTCCTCATCGGCCTGATACTATCACGCGCTAGGCTGGATAGGAGTTGACACCCATATCATTTCTTCACTAGTTTCACTGAGCGGTTCTCTTCGGAAATTTCCATACGTTTCCAATATTCTGTACCCTGCGTTCTTCAGCAAACTCTGAACCTCTCTTTGATAGGTATACCGGAGTGCATATGACACTTCTGATCTTTTCGGCTCTGTGCCGCCCTCCCCATACTCTTTCACAACGTTTTTCACATATATTATCTGGTTATACTCATCATGCTGGCTTTTTTCTTCTAGCTCCATTTTCCGCGCCTCTGCAAAGCCGGTAGGTTCATTGCGAAATAGGCCAACCGATTTCTTTTGTTCCATGTATACTTCTCTAGGCACGAATAGATTAAATATCAAACGCCCGCCTGGCTCCAAGTGTTTTTTTATACAAGCAAGCGCCCTCGACTGATCTTCAACAGACAGGAGTAGCTGAAACGATCTAAATGGGATAAACACCAAGTTGAACTGCTGCCCTAGATCAAAATCACGCATGTCCCCATTTATGAAATGCGGAGCCTTGATTCGGGATCTTAACTTCTTTGCCTTCGATCTAGCCTGAGCAAGCATAACAGGTGAGTTGTCCAAGCCAGTGATAGTCACCCCTGCTTGCGAAACTGGTATCGTCACCCTACCAGTGCCACATCCCAGCTCTAAGACTGGACCTGTCGCCGTTTCAGCCTCAGAAATCCAAAAGGGAACGTCTTCCTGAAGCACGTGGACTTTGTCATAAAGTTGACCCCAGCCGTCTCCATAGGTCAACACTAGTGCTATTCCCTGACTAGTGACTGAAGCGCTTGCCTCAGTTGCTCTTCTAATGGGCTATTCTCTAAGTCACCCACCCCTGCGACTGCTTCTTGGACTTCCGCTCTAGAGTAGCCTAGGGCCTGGAGAGCTGCTATCAAATCTCCATGGGCAACCCCAATCCCAGTGGGAGAAGCTTCCCAATCTTTTTGCAATTTGCTCTGGAGGTCAACTACTATCCTGCCAGCCGTCCGCGCCCCAATGCCTTTCACCCCTGACAATCTATCTAGATCGCCAGAAACTATGGCCATTGCTGCTTCATCAGGCGACATGGCATCTAGCATGTCGAGTGAAAGCCTAGGACCCACACCACTAACGTCCTGAAGGAGGTCAAAAAGTCGCTTACCTTCAGCTGTAGGAAAACCATACAGAACCGGGGCATCATCTCTTATTAACAATGTGGTATGTAGCATCAACAAGTCGCCTTCGGTTCCGGCTTCAACAATTGTCGACTGTGCGACATTAACCCTCAAGCCTATTCCTGAAACCTGAATTACTACGTAGTTGTCGCCGATAGAAGAAAGGGTTCCTGAGATGGAGTTAATCATTTCGGCTTAATCACCTCCACAGTAACCAAAGAAGCCTCGTTAAGATTTTGAACGTGGCACAGCGCGACAGCTAAAGCATCGGTTGCGTCCTCTGGGATACCTTCCGAATCAATATCGAGTTGCAATGCTATTGCCTGTTGTATTTGCTGTTTAGTAGCGTGTCCATGACCACTTACTGCCAACTTGACCTGGGGAGGCGAGTAGTTTGAGGCGGATAATCCTTGTTCAACAGCGGCCATCAAAGCCAGGCCTTGTGCCTGTCCAATCGCCATAGCTGCTCTGGCGTTGATTGATACAAATGGGGTCTCCACTGCCACTTCATCAGGGCTCAGATCTGCTATAAGGCTTAGCAGCTCCGAATACAGTTGGTGTAACCTTGGTCCCAACAACCGCCCTTTAGTCGCCTTCAATACACCCCACCTCTCTGCAGCGCAAGATCCGTCTTTACTCTGCCTCACAAGACCATAGCCCATGTTAAGTGTACCGGGGTCTATACCTAAAACTAGCGTAATTGTATCACCCCCAATGAAGATGTTTAGGAAGAGTCATATTCGTTAAGCACTTCTTCTGGAAAATCGGCGTTAGTATAGACTCGCTGTATATCATCCAGTTCCTCTAGTCTGTCCATAAGCTTAAGGGTCTGTTTCGCCTGCTTATTCTCCAAAAGTTGTGTTGCTTTCGGGGTCATCGAAATTTCCGCCCGAATTATGCTTGCGTTCGCATCTTCAAGTGCCTTTCGCACTCTTTCAAAGGAGGGGACGGACATTCGCACTTCTAAAGTTTCTTGCTCCTCTTCAAAGTCCTCTGCCCCAGCATCGATCGCCAGTAAGGCCAGTTCCTCTGCGTTGTTGCCAGACGCCTCCAAAACCACCACCCCCATTGTCTCAAAGTTCCAAGCTACGCAGCCAGGCTGTCCCATATTGCCGCCACCTTTTGAAAAAGCATTTCTGACCTCAGACACTGTTCTCGTTGCATTATCTGTTAGTGCCTCAAGTAATATTGCTGCGCCCCCAGGACCATACCCTTCATATACCACCTCTTGAAGAGCATCGGCCCCACTATCACCTGAACCGCGATTTATTGCACGCTCTATGTTATCTCCCGGCATGTTGTTATCTTTGGCTTTCTGTACAGCAAGTCGAAGACGAACATTCATTTCAGCATCTGCGCCACCTTCTCTCGACGCTATTACTATTTCTCGAGCCAGCTTCGTGAAAAGTTGCCCGCGCTTAACGTCATTGACGCCTTTCGCGCGTTTTATTGTTGACCATTTAGAGTGACCTGACATTGTACTTCCGTTTCAAAGACTTAGTTACGTATCGCTGATTCTAACATCGATCCAAAATACGGGTCAAAATAGTCTCCTCATTGCTAAAAACCCACTTTGGTTAGCCTGGCAGAGGGGTCCCTCATTAAGGACTATGCACTGGGCTTAGTTCTGGTTTATTAATCGGGATTTAGATATTTTAGAGCGCCTTGGGTACATTCATTGCATACTTCAATATCTTCCATTTGATTCAACGGCTCAAGGTTTTCATCCACTTCAAGCACACAACCGCCTAACGAAGCCCATAATCCATGATTTGGAAACAATGCGCCGACTTCCAAAATATTTGAAGCAGGGTATCCAAAAAGGATAGATTCCTTCTTTAGTTCCTATTTTCTCTGGTGAATACTACATACTCCACTATCTCTAAGCATATTTTTCTTTCCTTTATTCTCTTTCCAGTGCTAGTTTCTTTACGACTCGCAATACGACCGCGGTAGAGAAGCCTCTTCTCTTTAGATAGCCAGTCAAGCGGCTGAGAACTTTATGTCTATGCAATCCTTGTAACATCTTTAGGTGCTTCAAGCCTGCACTGAAGGCATTCGAGTCATCATCTACTTCAGCAGTTACATCAACTGCCAGTTCATTTGCTATGCCCTTCTTGCGCAATTCATTCCTGATAAGGCTTGCGCTTCTTGGCTTGTTTTTGCTCCTGCTCTCTGTCCAGTCTTTCGCAAACTGCAGGTCATCTAGATACCCAATATTAACCAAGCGCCTGATTGCACCGTCGACAGCTAGCTTAGAGAATCGCTCACCTAATCGTTGTCGCATCTCTAGCTGGGTCCTCTGCCGGTAAGAAAGTAGGTTTAACGCGGACTTATACGCCATCTCAGTGTCTTCTATAGCATCTCGTCTATTCAGGCTTTGCGAGCGCACTAATTACTCCACGGCAGATTTGGCACCAACACCTTTAGCCTGCCTTTCTGATAAAGCCGCTGCTTCTGCGGCTGCTCGAATCTCCCCGTTTAGCCTATCCGAGATGTCCGTTTCACGAGAAAGAAAGTCCTTTGCGTTTTCTCTTCCCTGTCCCAATCGCGTATCTCCATAGGAATAAAAGGCTCCGCTTTTGGTCAAAATGCCGTAATCCACTCCCAAGTCAACCAAGTCCCCTTCTAAGCTAATCCCCTGACTAAACATGATGTCAAACTCGCCAGTTCTAAAAGGAGGTGCCACTTTGTTCTTTACTACACGGGCGCGAACCCGGTTACCTGTAACGGCCGTGCCCTGTTTTATACTATCCACACGCCTAAGATCTATTCTGACAGAGCTATAAAACTTCAAGGCCCTCCCTCCAGGTGTGACTTCAGGGTTACCAAACATAACCCCGACTTTCTCTCTCAGTTGATTGATGAAAATGACTGAGGTATTCGAGCGACCTATAGCCGCGGTCAGCTTGCGTAGGGCTTGCGATAATAGTCTAGCCTGCAAACCAACATGGGTGTCTCCCATATCCCCTTCAAGTTCGTTCCTTGGCACCAACGCAGCGACACTATCCACTACTACGACATCAACAGCGTTGCTCCTCACCAAATACTCTACTATCTCTAACGCCTGTTCCGCGTCGTCGGGCTGCGACAAATAAAGATCTTCGACGTTAACCCCACAACGAGAAGCATAGCCCTTATCTAATGCATGTTCTGCATCGATATATGCTGCCGTCCCACCTTGCGCTTGCGCATGTGCAGCTATATGGTATGCCAAGGTTGTTTTTCCAGACGATTCTGCCCCAAATATCTCTACTACCCTACCTCTAGGAACTCCCCCGACGCCCAAGGCCAAATCAAGAGACAGAGACCCTGTAGGAATTGCCTTAACTGATTCGTCAACTTCAAATTCTCCCAGCCTCATTATTGCGCCCTTGCCAAAGTTGCTCTGAATTTGGCTTATCGCCAGGTCTAGGGCTTTCTCTCGTTCCACTGTCATGGATTCTCTCCTTTCCTGCATTATAGAACATGCGTTCTATTCAGGTCAACATTAGCACATGCTTCTCTTATGCATTAAGTAGTGTTTGCTGGTTTCAACAACAAGCCTGCGTTTAGTCTAGCGTAACATATAGCCTAAAAGTGTTTGTATCGATTTACGATCGGCATTCGCCGATCTCTACCAAAATTACGGTGCGTTATTTTTATTCCAGGAGATGCCTGTCTCCTCTTATATTCACTTCTGTCAACTAAGCGGATAACTTCTTTAACCGCTGCGCTATCGTGTCCCATTTGTATGATTTCATCATAAGCTTTATCGTCCTCGACGTATGCTTTCAGTATCGGATCTAAGGCCTCATACGGTGGCAAAGAGTCATCATCTCTCTGATTCGGCCGTAGCTCAGCACTGGGCGGCTTTGCGATAATCGTTTCTGGAATAAGAGTGGACCCACTAATTCCGTTTACATGAACTGCCAAGTCGTATACGAGGGTCTTAGGAACGTCCTTAATCACTCCAAAGCCTCCTGCCATATCCCCATAAAGGGTGCTATACCCAGTTGCCATCTCACTTTTGTTGCCAGTAGTTAGAACCAACCAGCCATACGCGTTGGACATAGCCATCAATATGTTTCCTCGAATTCTTGCCTGTAGGTTTTCTTCCGTAATTGGCGGACCTTCAAGGAGGATTTTTTTAAGCATTTTTTCATACGCTGAAAATGCCTGTTCAATCGGAATCGTTAACATTTCAATACCGAGGTTCTTTGATAGCAAGCTGCTGTCAGTAACGCTTCCTTCAGATGAATACCGCGATGGCATCGAGACCCCTATAACGTTATCAGCACTTAGCGCCTCGACCGCTATCGCAGCTGTAAGGGCTGAATCAATTCCTCCCGAGAGCCCCACTACTACTTTTTCAAATCCGTTTTTTGAAACATAGTCACGGGTTCCCAAAACTAGAGCCTTCCTAATTTGTTCGATTGGTTTCAATCGAGTCGAGATTTGAGTGGGTAGGGGGGGTAATTCTTCGATAGCTTTATAAGTAGACACATCCAAGACCAAGGTTCGTGATTCGCTGAGTTTATCATTGGCATGCTTCTCCCTGCGACCCTTTCCTCTCAAGGCTGGTTTGAATGTTTCAGCTCCCTCATGCACTTCGATGTCTACAAACATTATTTCTTCGTTAAATTGTTTTCCTTCAAACAGAATCTCCCCTTGCTTATCCACTACAAGACTTCCGCCATCGAAAACCAGTTCGTCTTGTGCGCCCACTGTATTGGTGTAGGAGATATTCACTCCATTATCAATCGCGCGCTGGGTCAACATTTCAATTCGCTCTTGACCTTTTCCTGCATGAAACGGCGACCCATTGATATTCACTATGATCTCAGCTCCTGCCCTTGCTTGGTTGTGCACCGGGCCATTCTCATACCAAATATCTTCGCAAATATTCACCCCCACTTTAACCCCGTCTATTACATACACTGGACTCTCATCGCCTGGCTCAAAATATCTCTTTTCATCAAAGACACCGTAGTTAGGCAAAAACATTTTGTGATAGACGTGAGCCAGTCGCCCAGAGCTGACTATCGCTGCAGCGTTATAGAGCCTACCTGCCTTCCTATTCGCAAAGCCCACCACTGTCGTGATTCCAGCGCTCTCTCTAACCACGTCATCAAGATATCGAATGTTGTCGTCTATAAACTGTGGTTTAAGAAGTAGATCCTCTGGCGGATACCCAGGAATCGCCAGCTCGGTAAAAGCTATGAGGTTAGCCTTTACATTTTTTGCTTGTCTAATTGAATCTATGATCTTAGCCGTGTTCCCCCGCAAGTCTCCTACCGTTAGATTAAGCTGAGCCATAGCCAATCGAAAAATAGTCATTGTTAAATTTTGAAGCCGTACATAAAGTACGTCCAGTTAACCTTAGGTAAAGGACGCCTGATTTGCATAATCCACCTATTTCCACTCCAAATCAAATCCCTGTTACGTCGAAATTGTTTTTGCCAAAGCGCCGGGGAGGCTTCGATGTAACGAGGTTGAGCCCATCAGGTAAGCATCTATGTGGTGGGCCGCCTCTCTTCCTTCAGCGATAGCCCAAACTACTAGGGATTGTCCTCTCCGCGTGTCTCCCGCAGCAAAAATGCCGGTGATGCTTGTCATGTGCTGGTTGTCCGTCGACACATTGCCCTTTTCGTCGTAAGAAACACCTAGTTCGTCCAGTAGTCCGCTGTGCTCTGGTGATACAAATCCGAGGGCTAGAAAGACTAAATCGACTTCCATCTCAAATTCGCTTCCCGTTTTCTCTTGCATCACTAGACTACCGGTATCTTCGGACGCTACCCATTCAACCTCCACCGCCACCAGTTTCTCTAATATGCCACTGGCTCCCAGAAAGCCCTTTGTTAGAAGGCTATACTCTCTTTTCCCGCCTTCCTCATGCGCCGCCGAAGTCCGGAGCAAAACTGGCCAATAGGGCCAAGGCTCGTTTTCCAAGCGTTTTAACGGGGGCTTTGGCAAAAGCTCATATTGGTGAATTTCCTTGGCTCCTTGCCGATGTGCTGTTCCTAGACAGTCGGCACCAGTGTCTCCACCTCCCAAAATAACTACGCGCTTTCCACTCGCGTTGATCCTAGAGCCCTCAGGTATTGTTTGGCCGGCATTTATCCTATTCTGCTGGGTCAGATAATCCATGGCCAAATGAACTCCGTTCAAACCCCTACCTGGAACCTGAAGGTCTCTAGCCATTGTGGACCCCCCAGTAAGGCAAACTGCGTCGAATTGCTCCCTAAGGCGCCCAGCTGGAATATCTACTCCCACATTTACACTCGTCTTGAAGGTGATGCCCTCTTGCTGCATCAAGTTAACTTGCCGCTGAACCACTTCCTTTTCCAGCTTGAAGTCTGGTATTCCTAACGTGAGTAGTCCTCCAACATACTCATCTCTCTCATACACGGTAACTTTGTGCCCCGCCCGGTTAAGCTGCTGAGCGGCAGCCAAACCCGCTGGGCCTGAGCCGACAATTGCAACGCTTTTGCCAGTTCTTGACTGCGGCGGCATTGGCTTGATCCATCCTTCCTGAAATCCTTTTTCCGCTATTTCCTTCTCAATGTACTCAATGGTCACAGGGTCTTGATTAATATTGAGCACACACGATTCCTCACAAGGCGCTGGGCAAATCCTGCCTGTAAATTCAGGAAAATTGTTAGTTGCCAGAAGCATGCTGAGGGCCTGTTCCCACTTACCTCTATATACTAGATCGTTCCAATCAGGTATCAAGTTTCCTAGGGGACAGCCCGTATGGCAAAACGGCACTGCACAATCCATGCACCTTCCAGCCTGATCTTGTGAATCTCTCTCTGGCCATTGCAAGTAGAACTCTTTCCAGCTCTTAACTCTCTTTGTAACTGCGTCTCGGGCTGGGCCCTTCCTTCCTAAATGTAAAAATCCGAGCGGCTTACCCATACAGCACCGCCTGAATCTCTTTCGGTTGGCTAATTTGATTTTCTTCGAGTACCCGGCTGTAGGCTATCGGCATCACTTTCACAAACTTTTGAATCATGCTCTTCCAATTTTTTATTATGTTTCGTGCGGCTTCACTTCCTGTGTGGGATAGATGCCATTCGATCATCTGTCGAAGAGCAAGTTGATCAAATGGGTCATCTACCGATTCAAGGTCTACCATTTCCATATTGCAGTTATCTGAAAATCGTCCGTCTTCGTTGAGAACAAACGCAAGACCTCCACTCATTCCAGCTGCAAAATTTCTTCCTGTCTGTCCAAGGACAACTATCAATCCTCCAGTCATATATTCACAACAGTGGTCTCCTACGCCCTCCACAACCGCCTGGGCAGCACTGTTGCGCACAGCAAATCGTTCTCCAGCCTGCCCACGAACAAACGCCCTTCCCCCAGTTGCACCATACAGAGCAACGTTACCAACGATAATATTCTCCTCCGCAACGAATGTGGATCCTTTCTGAGGATATGTTACCAATCGGCCCCCAGACATCCCTTTTCCAAAATAATCGTTGGCATCTCCTTCAAGCGTCAATGATACGCCTTTCGCCAAAAACGCTCCGAAGCTTTGACCTGCTGATCCCTCAAACGTGTACTGTATCGTGTCATCAGGCAAGCCTTCTTCTCCATAGAGCATCGCAACCCTGCCGCTTAGCATAGCGCCCACGGTTCGGTTGTGATTGCCTATCGGGAAGCTTGCTTTAATACGGCTTCCGCTTTCTAGGGCGTCATTTGCCACTCGTATGAGTTCGTGATCTATTGCTTCTTCCAGTCCATGGTTTTGTTTTTCTTTACAATACGTTGCCACATGGTTAGATTCCTCTGGCCGATACAAAAGTGGCGCGAGGTCTATTCCTTTAGCTTTCCAGTGCTCGATTGCGCTCCGGCTCTCTAGGCGGTCCGCTCGCCCAACCATCTCATTAACCGTCCTGAAGCCCATGTCAGCCATGATTTCACGGAGCTGCTGTGCTACCATGAAAAAGTAGTTAATAACCGCCTCTGGCTGCCCAGCAAACTGTTTACGGAGGTCTGGGTCTTGGGTTGCTATTCCGACAGAACAAGCGTTCAGATGACACTTCCGCAACATTATGCAACCAAGAGTTATCAAGGGAGCCGTAGAGAATCCGAATTCCTCTGCACCCAGCAAGCAGGCTATTGCCACATCTCTGCCGGTTTTTAGCTGTCCGTCTGCCTGAACAACTATTCGACCCCTCAGGTCATTCTGAACCAAAACTTGCTGCGTTTCTGCGATGCCGAGTTCCCAAGGCAACCCAGCGTGTTTAATTGATGACTCAGGAGACGCCCCTGTCCCACCGCTATCACCACTTATGAGAACCACATCCGCATGTCCTTTTGATACACCAGCCGCTATTGTGCCGACTCCTACCTCTGCAACCAGCTTAACGTGAATTCTGGCGGAAGGGTTGACGTTCTTCAGATCGTGGATCAGCTGAGCGAGATCTTCGATGGAGTATATGTCGTGGTGCGGCGGGGGAGATATCAGCTCTACTCCGGGAGTCGTGCGCCTCACCCACCCTATATACTCATCCACCTTATGTCCGGGTAGTTGACCTCCCTCTCCGGGCTTGGAGCCTTGTGCCATCTTTATTTGCAAGTCTGAGGCATTGACCAAGTAATTCGTAGTAACGCCGAATCGCCCTGATGCAACTTGCTTAATTGCACTACTTCTTGAGTCTCCATTCAAGTCCTGCGTATACCTTCCGTAGTCCTCTCCTCCCTCGCCCGTGTTACTCTTCGCATCAATCCGATTCATTGCAATGGCGAGGGTTTCGTGTGCCTCCTTGCTAATCGCTCCCAAGGATATAGCACCAGTTGCGAAGCGCTTAACAATTTCCTCTACCGGCTCTACTTCATCGATTGAAATTGCCTTCTCTGGCCGCTTAAAGTCCAGGAGCCCTCTCAGCGTACAGAGGTTTTGCTCGTATTGATCAGCTAGCTCAGCAAATCTCTTATAGGTGGCATAGTCGCCCGTCTTCGATGCGTGTTGCAACAAGGATATGACATTGGGGTTCCACATGTGGTATTCGCCTTCCCTGCGCCATTGATAAACTCCACCTACTTCTACATCCAGCTGTCCAGACAGTTTCGGTTGATGGTACGCCCTAGCATGACGGCTTAGGCTTTCCTCTTGTATTACAGAGATGCCTGCCCCGCCTATTCGTGATGGAGTCCGCGTGAAATAAAGATCTATCAATTCTTGGCTGAGGCCAATCGCCTCAAAAATTTGTGCGCCTCTGTAACTCTGCATGGTTGATATGCCCATTTTTGAGGCGATTTTTTGAAGACCTTTGTTAGTTGCCTTAATAAAGTTCTTTTGAGCAGCTTTGAAGTCCAGCGAATCCGATAGGGCATATTCCTGACCTTTTGTATCCGACAGTATTTCGAAAACTAGGTAAGGGTTGACCGCACCAGCCCCGTAACCAATAAGCAGGGCGAAATGTTGAACTTCCCTAGGCTCTCCCGATTCTACTACGATTCCCGCCTTCATCCGGAGACCCTCTCTTATGAGATGATGATGCACAGCGGCCGTAGCTAATAAACTTGGGATATGGGCTTGCTTGGGACCTGAGCCTCTGTCCGACAGAACTAGTATTGTATTTCCTTCTTTTACTGCACTTGTAGCCTCTTTCAACAGCAAATCAAGCGCCTTTTGCATTTGCCCGTCACCAAGCTCTGGGTAGAAAAGCGTAGAAAGTGTCTTTGTTTTCAAGGTAGGCACTTTGTTCCCCCTGATCTTTTCCAGCTCCTCATTAGTTAAAACTGGATGGGGCAATTTGAGTTGGCTCGCTTGTTGAGCCGTTTCCTCAAGCAAGTTTCCCTCGGAACCCAGCCACATCTCCAAAGAGGTGACCAAGTCCTCTCTTATTGCATCAAGTGGTGGATTCGTAACCTGCGCGAATAGCTGCTTAAAGTAATTGAAGACAAGCTGTGGCTTCGAAGACAAAGCGGCTAGAGGGGTGTCATTGCCCATCGAGCCAATCGGCTCCCCGCCAGAAACGGCCATAGGCCAAATCAGAAGGCGCATCTCCTCAGCAGTGTACCCGAAAGCGACTTCTCTTTCTGTAAGAGATGCGCCTTCCTTAGGGGTGCTAAACTCAACCTCGGGGAGATCCTCCAGCCTGAACATGTTTGTTTCCACCCACTGGTGATATGGCTGACGAGTGGTTATCTCCGCCTTCATCTCCTCATCATCTATAATTCTGCCTCGCTCAGTATCAAGGAGAAATATTCGACCTGGTCTCAATCTACCTTTGTATAGCACCTTCTCTGGGGGCACATCCAAAACCCCCGTTTCTGAAGCCATTATTAGGAGATCGTCCTTGGTCACTGTATAGCGAAAGGGGCGTAGGCCATTCCGGTCAAGATTGGCCCCTATTCGTTCACCATCGGTGAATGCCATAAGTGCTGGCCCGTCCCAAGGCTCCATCAGGGTCGCGTGATACTCGTAAAATGCCCGCTTTTCTCGGGAGATGCTCTTATTCCCGTTCCATGCCTCTGGTATCATCATCATCATTGCGTGCGGGAGTGACCTTCCGGCAAGCACCAAGAGCTCGAACAAGTTGTCAAAACTGGCCGTGTCGCTAGCATTCGGGGTTATGGTAGGGAATAGCTTCTTTATGTCTTCACCAAAATGGGGCGATTCGAGCAGGGCTTCCCTGGCAACCATCCAGTTTATGTTACCTCTAAGCGTGTTAATTTCTCCGTTATGAGATACGTATCTGTATGGATGTGCCAGCTTCCATGACCCAAGTGTATTTGTGCTAAATCGAGAGTGAACCATCCCGAAACCTGTTTTTAACAACGGGTCCTTAAGATCTTTGAAATAGCGATCGAGCTGCGTGCTCGTTACGAGACCTTTGTAAACAATAGTCCTGGTGGATAGGCTGCAAATGTAGAAAGCCTCTGCCTTTTCTCCCGCCAATTCGGACTCCACTACCTTTCTAACAACGTACAGCTTCCTCTCTAGGCTCAACTGGTCTAGCGCGTTATCTCCTTCGCCCACAAAGAATTGCTTTATGACTGGTTCAACATTCTTGGCTGTGCGCCCTATTTGGGTGTTATCAACATCAACGCTTCGCCAACCAAGAAAATCAAGTCCCTCATTTTCTGATACCCTTTCTATGACTTGCTCACAATGCTTCCTTTCTTTTTCCTCTCTAGGCAAAAAAACCATTCCGGCGCCATAGTGGCCAGCTTCTGGCAGGTCTACTCCGCTTCGACTCGAAAAAAATTCGTGGGGCATCTGTATAAGTACGCCCGCCCCATCACCGGTTTCAGGATCACTTCCTTCAGCACCCCGGTGTGCAAGGTGTCTCAACACCTCCATCCCATGCGACACCACATCATGAGACTTTCTGCCTTTGATGTCAGCGACTATGCCTACTCCACAAGCATCGTGTTCGAATTCTGGTCTATAAAGACCCAGGTGTTTTTCTGATTTATCCATGACCATTAAAGTATCGGCAGGTATCGCTTGATCTCGTAATCCGTTACGTGCCTGCTATAAGTTTCCCATTCGATCTTCTTGTTCTTGATGAAGCTCTTGAAAAGATGTTCTCCTAAAGCAGTCTTCAACAGGTCACTTTCTTCTGCAGAGGCTATAGCCTCTAACAAGCTTCCGGGGAGAGACTTAACGCCTGCCTTCTCCCTGTCTTCCGAAGATAATTCGTGGACATTTGCCTCAACTGGCTCTGGGGGAACATATCTTCCCTCTACGCCTTGTATTCCCGCAGCGAGCAAGACAGCAAATGCCAAGTAAGGATTACAGGACGGGTCTGGGGCCCTATATTCGATCCTCACCGACTCTTTTTTCCCTGCGCGATATGCCGGAATCCTTATAAGGTCGGAGCGATTAACCCGAGCCCAAGAAATGTGGACTGGTGCCTCATGACCTGGCACCAGCCTTTTATAAGAATTAACCCACTGATTAGTTACTAGGGTTATTTCCCGCGCATGTGCCATCAATCCAGCAACAAATTGCCGAGCAAGCTGAGACAACTTATAAGGATCGTTTTCCTTAAAGAATGCGTTTTTTCCGTCCTTGAAAAGGGACATGTTCACATGCATTCCGTTGCCGTTGACTCCAGTTATAGGCTTTGGCATAAAAGAGGCGTACACCCCATTCCTTACCGCCACCTCCTTAACAGCCTGCCTATATGTCATCACCGTGTCTGCCATTGTTAGAGCATCTGTATATCTTAAATCTATCTCATGCTGGCTAGGCGCCACCTCGTGGTGGCTATATTCAACGGGTATGCCGATGTCTTCTAGCGTAAGCACAGTCTCTCTTCTAAGTTCAGTTGACAAATCCTGAGGCGTTTGGTCAAAGTAACCACCTACATCTAACGGTTCAGTGCCGTCAGGACCCTTGAAATAGAAGTGTTCGATCTCTGGGCCTACGCAAAATGTGTAGCCCAAATCGCTTGCCCGCTTCAAGTTGCGCTTTAGAACACTCCTAGGATCTCCCTCAAAAACGTCGCCTTCTGGAGTCAGCACATCGCAGAACATTCTTCCGACTGCGTTCTCTCTAGGCCTCCACGGTAGAACTTGAAAAGTCGCAGGATCGGGACGTGCAACCATGTCGCTTTCATCAATCCTGGCAAATCCTTCTATTGAGGAGCCGTCAAATCCCATTCCTCTTTCAAATGCATTACCGAGCTCCGCAGCGTTAAGCGCAAATCCCTTAAGGTTGCCCAAGATGTCTGCAAACCAAAGGCGAACGAATCTAACGTCATTATCACGGACGCTTCGGAGAACATATTCTATTGCTTTGCTACGATCATCTGTTTTCATAAGAGCCTGCAAGTCTATGCTGATTGTGAAGTAAATGTCAAATGGTTTGTGATTATTTTCGCAATCGCCCGATTCGCTTGCCTGCTCGTGGCAGGCTGTCGATTTCAAGAGATGCGGTCAATAATGGTTGCGTGTTTCGGCCACAAAGGTGCCGCCTGATGACACTTTCCGCAACGAACTGCTTTGTCTGTTTATTGAGGTAGGTGGACGGCCTAAGGCCGTCCACCTACCGCCACTTATTTGCTCGCGTCTCCACAAACCGTATCTATAATAAGTCGTGTTGCGACATAGGGGTCCACGTTCGCGTTAGGCCTTCTGTCTTCAATGTACCCTTTCTTATCTCTGGCAACCTGCCAAGGAATTCTGACTGAAGCACCCCTATCCGATACCCCATACGAAAATTCCTTATAGCTTGCGGTTTCGTGGCGGCCCGTTAATCTATCTTCAATGCCTGCTCCGTAGTTCGCGATGTGCTCAGCAGCGTTTTTCCCCAATGCTTCTGCCGCAGCCACACACGCGTCGTAGCCTGATCTCATCTGCTTTGTCGAAAAGTTTGTGTGAGCACCCGCGCCATTCCAGTCACCTTGCACAGGCTTTGCAGCAAAAGACGCCGTAACGCCATAATCCTCAGCAATCCTCCCCAACAGCCACCTGGCAATCCACAATTCATCGGCTACCCTTGGGGTTCCCACGGGGCCTATTTGAAACTCCCATTGACCCGGCATAACCTCTGCGTTTATTCCGGCAATGTGTAGCCCCGCCTCAAGACAAGCATCCATGTGGGCCTCAACTATATCTCTTCCAAAAATCACATCTGCCCCTACTCCACAATAATAATCTCCTTGTGGGGCTGGAAACCCGTCAGGGGGCCAACCCAATGGCGCAGCTCCGTCGAAGAAAGTGTATTCTTGCTCTATCCCAAACCAAGTATCAAAGTCGCCGTATTTCTCGGAAGAAGCGGCGCATGCTGCTCTAGTGTTTGTCGGATGCGGCTTCATGTCTGTCAACAAGGTCTCTGTCATAACAAGAACGTTACTGCCTCCCCTTATCGGATCAGGAACAGAAAGGACTGGGCTCAAGACTACATCCGAGTTGTCCCCAGCGGCCTGCTGGGTGCTTGATCCGTCAAAACCCCATATCGGTGGACTTTCCCCGTTCTCAACAATCTTAGTCTTTGAGCGCAGCCGCGCGGACGGAGTGCTCCCATCTAACCACAAATACTCTGCTTTATAAGGCATTTTTCCTCCCTGCGTACTTATGGAAGCTTACTGCTCTTTTTCCATGTTCACTTAATTGGAACATGACCATCGAATCGGCTACCCATAAATCTTTACAACTAATATACAAGCTCATTGACTAAAAAACATCGGGGTTATATTAAGGGTGTGTTACAAAATGCACCCATTGTGGGCGCCTGCCCTTATTTCCTAGCTGTCTGCCTCAGCGCGATCTGGCCTTATCCGGTATCCCACGTTTCGCACGGTCTCAATTAATGACTCGCCAGTATCCTCCAGCTTGCTGCGAAGCCGGCGTATGTGAACATCTACAGTTCTAGCCCCCTCATAATAATCATATTTCCAGACATCGCTTAACAAAGCCTCCCTAGTGAACACTTTTCCTGGGTAGTCAGCTAGCTTGCACAGTAACTGATACTCCTTAAAGGTAAGAACTAAGCGGCGACCTCGATAGAACACTTCATAGCTTGACCTATCAATTTGCAAGCCTCCCTTTGATTGCCGTGGCGCATGTGCTCCGTTTTTTGGGATCCTCTCAGCCAACATAGACCGAGTAAGCCTAGCTGAAATCTCACCGCTACCTGGAGGCAGCATAAAGAAGTCTGCTACCTTCGTTACATCAAAGCGCTCTAGCCCGTTTTTGGGCAGCGCACACATCAAGGGTACTCGCAATTTTTCGAGTTTTGCGGCAGTAGCCTCCAAGGGGCCTAGGCCAGACGAGCTGCCGTCCAAAATAATCGCGGAGGCCTCTGTGTCGACACTGTCTGTGTCTGTTGCAAGGGAGTACGGGACCCCCTCTTCCTCAAGGGCCCGAAGCAACCCATGGTCAACTATGCCAGACAGTGCCAATACGGCTACTTTGAACAAACCTACCCCCGATGTTTTAACGAATCAGATAACCTGTGCCGAGACTCACCTGCTCTCTACAGGTGAAAGGCCTAAGTCATTACATTTATCACATACCGCCTTGGGTATCAGCCCCAGGTCCATTAAGCGCGCGAACACGAAGCAGCCCATGCAGAAGCCAAGCGCCGACTCCAGAGCCGCAAAAAAAAGCACAACCCCAAGAATGGAATATGCTGCTGTTTGTAGCCCAAAAACGTAGTTCAATAACAAGGAAGCGACTGATAGGACCAAGCCTATTGATTGAGCAAATCTTTTCGGCGGTCCTGGGACAAGCCGCGGTTGGATCCCCATCAGCGGCACCAACACCTTCGTAGCAAGAAGCCCGATTGGGCTGAGCGAAGGCCCAGTCATAACTCTTGCCAAAAACCCATAGGCAATGAACCACATCAAGGCCGAAACTTCAAACAAAATAGTCGCTCCAATTAGCACGACCACACATCCAGCAACAGTCCTTGCGGCTACTTCATTAACTGGATGCGGAAATGAAAATATCTCCCGTATCATGTCTCTCCTCTTTCTCTCGTTCGAGCTTGGTTGCTTCTAAAGTTTCTCTTCTCCTGGAGGCTCGCTTCCCAGTCTTTACTGCCAATCACCACCAAACCTTGCCAGACACTTCGCTCTCAAGATCCTCATAATCCTTTGTCCAAAGCCCAGCGCTAAGGTATTTCCACCCAGCGTCTGCCAATAGACAAACAATGTTAGCCTTTTCAAATCTCCGAGCTACTTTCAGCGCTGCGGCAAGCACGGCGCCTGACGAAACCCCAGAAAACACAGCCTCTTTCCTTAGTAACTCTTTAGTCATGTTGAAGGCATCTCTGCTCTTCACCAATATTCGTGCGTCAAGAAGCGTTTCATCGAGCACTGGGGGAACGAAACCCTCCTCTAAGCTGCGCAGCCCCTGTATTGCGTCGTCAGGCTCTGGTGCGGCAGCTACTATTCTCGCCTCTTTGTTATGCTCCTTTATGCGGCGCCCGGCGCCAGTAAGTGTACCTCCTGTTCCTAAGCCAGCAACGAAAACGTCCACATCCGGAAGCTGCTCTACTATCTCAGTCCCTGTACCGTCGTAGTGCGCTATTGGGTTTGCCTGATTCCCATATTGATACAACAGAACATACCTATCATCTTCCTGGGCCATCTTTTGGGCATACGGAATAGATCCATTGGTTCCGAGAGCCCCTTCAGAGAAGTGAATCTTAGCGCCATAGGCCTCCAGAAGCTGGATGCGCTCTTTACTAACGCTTTCTGGCATTACAACCTCAAGCTTGTAACCCTTCACTGCCGCTATCATCGCGAGTGATATCCCCGTGTTTCCACTGGTGGGCTCTAAAATAATCTTGTCTGCGCCGAGCAGGCCCGTAGCTTCTGCTTTCTCTACCATCGTCAGAGCGATTCGATCTTTTACGCTTCCAGATGGGTTCGCTCCTTCCAGCTTGGCAAAAAGCCGAACGGTCTTGCTTGGCGACAGTCGGTTCAGCTCAATTAGCGGGGTTTTTCCTATTGCGCCAATTATGCCTCTCGATTCGGCCAGTTTGTTGCTGCGGTTGTTGCGTCCATGCAGTTTCGCAACGTTTGTCTTAGTTTCTATAGCAAGCCCCTCCCGCCTACGTCCCATCTAATCGGCAGGCGTAGCCTCTCGTAGTTGCGGAATGCCGCAAAACTCTTCGTAGTCTATCAACTCTGTAACTGAGGGGGCGTCACCACACACTGGACACTCACTGTTTCGTGGCACCTTAACTGTGCGGAAGCTCATCTCAAGGGCGTCAAAAAGCAAGAGTCGACCTGTTAATGCTTCGCCAAGGTCCAAGATGAGCTTTATGGTCTCGACCGCCTGTATCGATCCCACAATTCCAGGGAGAACACCTAGCACTCCAGCCTCTGCACAGCTTGGCACCATGCCCGGTGGCGGTGGGGTAGGATACAAACAGCGATAACATCCTTTTCCTGGGATGAAAGTGGAGGCCTGCCCTTCAAAAAGGAAAATGCTCCCGTGTACGCAAGGCTTCCCTAGCATCACCGTCGCGTCATTAACCAAATATCTTGTTGGAAAGTTGTCGCTACCATCAATAACTATGTCGTATGGCTCCATGACCTCCAGCGCATTGGCAGAGGACAAAGGCTCACGGTGCTTAACCACTTTTACGTCAGGATTCAAGCTAGCAATGGTGTCCTCAGCAGAGTCGACCTTTGGCCTCCCTACATCCTGGGTTCTATGAAGGAGTTGTCTTTGCAAGTTCGTTAGGTCAACTTCGTCGAAGTCAACAATCCCCATTGTTCCAACGCCAGCAGCGGCTAGGTACAGAGCGGCTGGAGACCCTAATCCTCCCGCTCCTATCAAAAGCACTTTGGCTTCGAGCAAACGGCGCTGCCCCGCTCCACCGACCTGGGGCATTATAATGTGTCTGCTATATCGCTTCGCTTGCTCCGGCGAAAACGGTTTTGCCTCTATTGCTTGGGCCAACTTATCCTCTCCTTATTCAACTTCCTTGTCATAAAAGCATCTCGCCCCAGGCGCTGCCTGGGGCGAGATGGCGTTATCTACCTAATTTTGAGATTTCTACTGAGTGCTTAAAACACGCCTTCTTCGCCCCGTATCACGGGGGCTCTACACGTGCAATCCATTTTTTCTATTCTCAATTCTTCAGTCATTTTAGTTCGTTAGCACTATGTCTATAAAGCTAGTAATCCTAATATATGTCCTGGGCTAAGTCAAATTGACTGCCCTTGCTCACACCGTTCCCAAAATGATATACTTCTGCGCCTGCTGGTAGATCCTCTCAGTCACTATGGGCTCCGGTAGTATAAGTAAGTTATAATTTTAATGATTTTAAAATTAACTAGGAACCAGGAAGGAGTTATATCAACAGATGACCACACAGTCCCTGTCCTTTGAAGCTTCCCCTCGTGAATTAGTCGGGAAAGGCGTGAAAGAGTTGCGTCGCGCTGGAATTATTCCTATCCACGTTTACGGAAGTGGTCTCGACTCCCTTAACCTGCAAGCGGATGCTGCGTCTGTGAGGAGCATCGTCGCTGAGGCTGGGACTAACATTCCTGTGACTGTATCGGTTAAAGCCTTGGAGGCTACTCTATTTTCCTTTATCCGCGAGGTACAGCGCCACCCGCTAACCGAAGCTATTTTACATGTAGACTTTCTCCAAGTCCCCCTAACCCAAACGATGACTACTGACGTCCCAATAACAATAATTGGGGAATCCCCTGCCATGAGGTACATGGGTGGAGTACTCAACCAAGCGCTCCAATCAATTCAGGTTGAGAGTCTGCCGCTAGACGTTCCGATGTCAGTGGAGGTAGATATTTCCGTTCTTAAAGATTTTGACAGCAGCATTTATGTCTCGGATATCGACCTCGGCCCGAAGGTTACTGTTCTTAGCGGTCCAGACGAAATGATCGCGCGGGTCAATGCCCCGCGAGTTGCCGTTGAAGAAGAGGTTGTCGCGGGAGAAGTTGGTGATGAAGATGTGGGTGGTGTCGTCGAGACTGAGTCGGGAGTGGAAGAGCCTACTTCTGAGGCGTAGCCTACCCTCTGCCAAGCCTAGTGCCCAAGAAGTCTTGTTGGCCAATGATGAATTTGTCTATCGACAATCTCTTTCTGCCTTGGATCTGAACCTCCTCCAGGCCCAATACCCCGTCTCTGGTTACTACCCCTGCACCCATGTTGTTCCCTAGTTTGATTGGGATAACATGCCCTACTTTCGCACTATCCGTGTCAAGCTTTACTGACTTTGCCTTTAATATCTTTAGGTGGCTCCCCTTCCAGTAGGTGAAGCTCCCTGGCCAGGGATCGAACGCCCGGACATGCCTTTCCAGTTCTCCTGTAGAAAACGACCAGTTCATTTCTCCGTCTGCCGCTGTGTACAGGCGCGTCGATGAGGCCTCCGCTTCTCTCTGTTGGAGAAGCGCGATCTCCCCTTTCTCTAACAGAGGCAGGGTGTCCGTTAGCAGCTCTGCTCCTAGCTCAAATAACCTTCTCGTCAGCTCCCCGGCTGTCTCGTCACACAAAACCTTCGTCTTTCTTTGTGCCACTATTGGCCCTGTGTCCATTCCGTCGTCAAGCCTCATTACGGTTACACCTGTTATCGCATCGCCCTGTAAGACGGTGGTTATCACTGGTGACGGCCCTCTGTATTTGGGCAAAAGAGACGGGTGTATATTGATAGCTCCTAGTGGAGCTATCTCCAATAGCTTGGTTGGTATCTTCCTCCCGAAAGCCGCTACAACTATGGCTGTCGGCCCAAGCAACTCTAGATCTTCAGCAACGCCGTCAGCGGAGAGACTCTTTGGTTGAAATACTCGTATTCCTTTTGATCCGGCATATGTCTTTGTTGCCGGGCTCATTAGCCTCATTCCCCTCCCAGCCGGCCTATCTGGTCTAGTGTAGACAGCCAGCACTTCGTGTCCTTTCGAAATTAGACCATCCATTACTGGGATTACCTCCGTCGGAGTCCCCATAAACACTACTTTCATCGTTCTATTCCAATGTTGATTTATTCGTCCAGTCCCTTTTCATTTTTCCCAAGGCTGCAAGAGAAAACATTGACAAATTTTCACTATTTCTTTCCTTGATACCCCCAAGCATGGGCAATGATAAATTCTTCTCTGTTCCTTTTTTCTGGGCGGATATTGATTCTATTACTTTAAGGTTGTTTAGTCTCTATGGAAAGGTCTGTACAAAACTTTTGGGCGGCTGCGCTTGGTCAACTCCAGCTAAAAATTCCTAAGGCAAGCTACGAGACTTGGCTAGTGGACACTTCGCCCATTTCAATGGACGGCAGCAATTTATGCATTGGTGTTCCTTCAGCTTTCGCTTCAGAGAACCTAGGAAGTCGCCTTCATCAAGTAATCGTAGAGGTTGTTTCCTCCATAGCGCACAGGCCACTCTCTGTTGAATACAGGGTTATGTCAGCCGAGCACCAGGGAAAGCATCAAACGAGCCAAGGATTCGTTCCAAATATTCCGCCTGCTCCCCCTATGGGCGCCGAGCCTGGCACAATCGTTTCAGAAACGATTGTCAGCACGACGAACACTAGTGACGATCGCTACTCATTCGACACCTTCGTTACTGGTGCTTCTAATCACCTAGCCTACGCTGCCGCCAGGGCTGTTGCTGATGGCCCTGCGACAAGATTCAACCCGCTGTTCATCTATTCTGGCGTAGGCCTTGGCAAAACCCATTTGTTGCAAGCGATCTCCTCGTTCGCTTCTTCGCTCGGGAAAGCTCCCCTCTACATCACAACGGAGCAATTTACCAACGCTTTTATAAGATCGATCCGTGAGCGGAAAACAGACGAGTTCAGATCTAAATTCTCCAATGCCGACGTTTTGCTTCTAGATGATGTTCAGTTTCTTTCTGGGAAAGAGCAAACTCAAGAAGGCCTTTTCCATATCTTCAATGAGCTTCATCGTTCACAGCGACAAATTGTACTAACTTGCGATCGACCCCCCTCTTCAGTTTCTCTTCTAGAGGATAGGTTGCGCTCCCGCTTCGAATGGGGATTAATTGTAGACATTCAGAAGCCCGAAATCGAGACTAAGATAGCAATTCTCCAACAAAAGGCCGTTATGGCGGATTTCTCTCTAGCTGATTCTATGGCTCTCGAAATAGCCAAGCGTTCTCCAGGGTGTATTAGGTCTCTGGAAGGAAACCTCAACCGCGTCATAGCCCTAGCACAATTTTTCGACGCTAATCTTTCTGTCGACCTTGTAGAACAAGCTATTCCGAGCGACCAGGTTTCCAATATCCCTGACCAAATAACCCCTGACTTGGTAATCCGCACTGTCGCTTCTTACTACAAAATATCTCCAACTGTGCTGAAATCTAAGACGCGCGCTGGAAAGACATCCCGTCCCCAAAGAGTTGCTATGTCTCTTATAGATCGGACCTTGGGGCTTCCTGCTGCGGAAGTTGCGGTTCTTTTTGGAGGTTGGAGCGCAAGAACTGTTCGCAACTCCCTTCAACAACTATCCAAGATGGCAAAGACAGAACCGGAAACATCTTCGGAAATTTCGGAAATCTCCGATCAGTTGGGGATTAGGCTCCCTGTCTGATCTTCCCGAACAAAAATCAACAAAACTCCGTATTCCAAACACCAAATTCCTCATTTTCCATCATTTCCTTCACAACTGCTTTCTTATTACTATTATGTATATAATTAAATAAATAAATAAATAAATTTTTAAGTATATGGCATACATTAAGAAATACTATGAGAGATTCGCAAAACATAATTATTTCAGGAGGAAGAGGAGGAAACGGTAGTGTTAGCCTGCTTAGGCAGAAATTTGCTCCTAAGGGCGGTCCTGATGGGGGTGATGGTGGATCCGGCGCGGCTGTTTATTTGATCTCTACTTTAGAAATGTCTGAGTTTGAGGGTCCTTCTAAGAGATTTGTAAGAGGCGAGGCTGGGGATGATGGTATAGGCGGAAAACGAACTGGAAAAGCAGGGAAAGACTTATACATAAAAGTGCCAGTTGGAACGGTTGTTTGGGAATCAGGAGAAAATCGCGGATTTGTTGGTGAGCTTACAGAAGATGGTCAATTGCTTTTGATGGTTAAAGGTGGGGCTGGTGGAAGAGGAAACACGCACTTCGCATCGTCAGTGAATAAAGTGCCTTTGTTGGCAGAAACAGGCGAGGCTGGAGAAGAAAGGGAATTCTTTTTGGAACTCCGGCTAAATACAGATGCTGCGATCATAGGGATGCCAAACGCGGGAAAGTCCACGTTGCTTAGGCAGATAACAAATGCACGGCCGCGAGTAGCAGACTATCCGTTCACAACAAATGAACCAGTTATTGGTGTGCTTCATCACAACTGGGAATCCCACAAAGTCGTTGAGCTACCTGGTCTAATAGAGGGATCGTCTACTGGACAAGGACTGGGAAATGGTTTTCTTAGGCACCTATGGAGAACAGTTCTACATATTTACGTGATATCTGGCGGAAGCTCTAAGCCTAGCCAAGATCTCGAGCTTCTGCAAAGAGAGGTATCTGATTACTCGCATGAATTGGCCAACAAGAAATCCATGGTTGTTATAATAGGAAGGGAGCCGAACGAGGATCAAGAGCAATTTGTAAAACTGTATAAGAAGTTGAGGGAAAAAGGGTTAACGA
>CAZBMS010000004.1:0-56960 GCA_964493125.1 uncultured Dehalococcoidia bacterium
TTCTTAGGGAAAAAGCCAAGAAGGTTAGGGCTGTGGATAAGTTTATCCTGGAACTGGTAGAAAACATGTTGGAAACCATGCCTCATGAAAATGGAGTAGGCTTAGCAGCAAATCAAGTAGGGACTCTCAACAAAGTGGCTGTAATACAAACTCCTGAAATGGAAGAGGCCTTGGTGTTAATTAACCCTGTAGTTTTGGAGCGACTTGGTGAGCGCATCGTGGAAGAGGGCTGTTTGAGCATACCTGGCTACAGAGGAGAACTTATTCGTTCCAGGACAGTTAAAGTTAGGGCTCAAGACGGACGAGGAAAACGATACACGATAAAAGCCGAAGGTTTGCTAGCACAAGCGCTTGAGCACGAGACAGACCACCTGGAGGGAACCTTGTACATAGATCACTTGGAGAGTAAAGACAAGCTTTACAAAGTGGATGACTACCCAACAGATCTTGAATAGTAATCTAAAAGATCTAGGTAATTACGAGTTACATAATGGGGATATTGGTGGAAGAAACTAAGCTTTCAAAGTCTAGTAAAAGCGATGCATATATAAAATCTATACTTGCCTCTGTAATCCGCCTTGTTCCGAAAAGTGAGTCACCTTACATAGTAGGTGGATTTATTAGAGACACTATTTTGGAACGACCTTCCAGCGACTTAGACATTACTATAAAAGGTGAGCCTTACAAGTTAGGGGCCTTGCTCGCAAAAGAAACTGGGGGCATTTTTGTAAAATTAGGTCAACCAGAAAATATTGCTCGTGTCATAATAGGTGATAAAAATCCATATCATGTTGATATTTCTACTAGGATAGGCTGCCTACACGAGGACCTGGCTCGTCGCGATTTCACTATCAACGCTATGGGCCTTCCAGTATCCGCTATACTTGATACTGACTGGAGAGCCCAGATAACAGACCCCTTTGGCGGAATCAAGGATATCATTAGAGGCACTATTCGAGGGACAAATTCAACGGTATTCCTAGATGACCCCGTCAGAATGCTCCGGGCCATAAGGCTCAAAGCAAATCTCGGATTTGACTTACATCCAGACACCCTAGCTGAAATTAAACGTAATGCCTCCCTGCTAAAATATGCGCCAGCAGAAAGGATACGAGACGAGCTACTTTTGATACTGTCAAAAAGTAACACTGTGGACCATATATATCTCTTCGACAACCTTGGTATACTCGAGTTGATTTTCCCAGAACTTGAAGATGGGCGAGAGATATCCCAGCCTCTCGAACATCACTGGAATGTATTACAACACAATATAGAAACAGTAAGGAAAGCGGAAGAATTGTTAAACTCTTCTTTAACTCCGCGGTGGGCCATGGATGAAATAACTTGGCATATGGACTTAATAGAGCATTTTGATGAACTAATATCCGATGGGCATAACCGCGGCACTCTGTTAAAATTTGCTTCCTTACTACACGACGTAGCAAAGCCGCAAACCAAAAGCGTAACTCCTAATGGTAAAACGAGATTCTTGGGACACCATATCAAAGGAGCAGAATTAACAAAACAAATTTTGAGTCGCCTAAGGTTTAGTCGTAGAGGTATTGAAACCGTAACATCACAAGTGCGCCATCATCTTAGACCCGGTCAGCTAAGCCAAGGCAATGAATTACCAAGTCGACGCGCAATTTATCGCTACTTCCGAGACGTAGGAGATGTCGCGATTGACACTATATTCTTAAGCTTGGCCGATTTCTTGGCCGCTCGTGGACCGGATCTTGGAAAGAAAGAATGGACAAATCATTCACGGAAACTAGGCCATATCCTTGATGTCGGGTTAGGCACATTATGCAACGAGGCCACCAAAAACCTTGTGGACGGCAATGATCTGATGAAATTCCTGGGCATAAAACCAGGTCCTGATTTGGGCGCAATATTAATGGCGATTCAAGAAGCACAATTCACAGGGGAAGTAGCCGATAAGGATCAAGCTCTAGGATTAGCTAAAAATCTATTTGATACCGGACTAGCATACAATGGTAGAATAGCAGGTGAAAATGCGTAAATTAGGTTTATGGCGAATACTATTTATCCCGCTTGTAATAGCGATAGCTACGTATTCCCTAGCTTTCCAGAATATCAACGTGGACCTACCTGGAATCCAATTCCAGCGTGGTAGTGACGCCATACTAGGTATGCACCTAGGTTTGGACCTCCAAGGAGGTAGTCACCTCGTATACCAAGCGAGAGGGACGAAGGAACTTACTATAACGCTGGAAAACCCAGCTTCGGATCTCAACGCCGTTGAGGATGTATTTAACAAGATAGGTAAAACCGGAGCCTCTGCACGTCATGGAGATCTTGATAAAGTCATAATCGTGACCGTTGATACGATGAATCCGTCAGTAGTTGACGCTACTGGCAACGTTCTAAGAGAAGACGATCAAGACATTATAAAAAATGCACTAATGGAGGAGATTAGCAAGGTAGAATTTTTGCAGATCCGAGATGTCGATTCAACCCCTTCAATTGATCAGATGGAAGGGGTTTTAGACACAATAGCTAGACGTGTTAATCCATTCGGAGTAACTGAGCCAGTAATACAGCTTATGGACAACAATAGAGTACTAGTTCAACTACCTGGAGTGAAGGACGTAGAAGAAGTGAAGAAGCTTATAGGGCAAACAGCCCAATTGGAGTTCAAGGAACGGACATGCTTGCAAGTCACTCCTATTACGGGTACGGATGGCCAAGTATTCTACCCATGTGGGTTACCTGATAATCATATAGACAAAGAAACAGGCCTAACCGGGGAAGACTTGGCAAGAGCATACGCTGGAACGCAACAAACTACCGGAAAACCAATAGTTAACGTCCAGTTCAACACAAGAGGCACCCAAATATTTGCTGATATGACTACCAAGCTTGCGGGAACTGAAGACAGATTCGTAGTATTTTTGGACGAAGAAGAAATTGTTGCACCAGTAGTCAACCAACCTATACTTGCTGGATCAGCATATATAGAAGGTCCCTCTTTCACTATTGAAAGAGTACGAGCGATAGCCATACAACTCGAATCTGGTAGACTCCCGATCCCAATAGAAGTTGTTCAAGAACAAGATGTAGACGCTGTACTTGGTGCAGAATCCCTTAGCAAAAGCTTAGTAGCCGGAATAGTGGGCCTAGGCTTGGTCTTGCTGTTCATGGTTGCATATTACAGGATGCCAGGGTTGGTTGCGGCGATCGCTTTGGTAATCTACACCGCAGCTATCCTCAGCATATTTAAGCTAGTACCTATAACTTTGACGCTAGCAGGTGTAGCTGCGTTCATACTTTCAATAGGAATGGCAGTTGATGCCAACATTCTTATTTTTGAAAGGATGAAAGAGGAGTTAAGATTGGGGCGGACGTTAACCTCCGCAATAGATATAGGATTCAATAGGGCCTGGACATCTATAAGAGACAGCAATGTCTCAACCTTAATCACAAGCGCGATACTTTTCTGGTTCGGTCAAAGGTTGGGAGCCAGCCTGATATCAGGCTTTGCCCTCACTCTGGGTATAGGAGTAGCAGTAAGTATGTTTAGTGCTTTAACCGTCAGCAAAACCCTGTTACTAATGCTAAACACAACGCCCCTCGGTCGTAGAAAGGGCATGTTTACTCCAGAGCCACTTCCTAAAACAAATCCGCAAGCTTCAGATTCGGGTGACAATTAATGAACATTGTAAGCAAAAGACGGTGGTTTTACTTACTTTCAGCAATAATACTGGTACCAAGTATTATTTCACTGAGCATACCCCCATCCCTATTTCTAGGAATTGAATTTACTGGGGGATCAACAATAAGCGTAAAGTTTGATGAGCCAGTTAGCGAAAGTAATGTCAGGAACATTCTTAATAAACTGAATCACTCAGAAGCCATCATTCAACCGTCAGGCGACAATGAATTTTTTATTAGGCTTTCACGCTTACGTGAAGGATCATCGGAACAGGGTATAAGATCAGAACGAGAGGTTATAGAAGAAGCATTTGAGGTAATTACAACCGTCGCACGATTAGATGTTGCTTCGGTATCTGGAGTAATCGCAAGTGACACTGTAAGGAATGCTTTCATTGCTCTAGTCGTAGCATCAATAGCAATACTCTTCTATATCACTTGGGCATTCCGTCAGGTGCCAAATCCATTCCGATATGGGGTAGCAGCAATATTTGCCCTGATACATGATGTACTCGTTGTTCTAGGAATATTCTCAATACTCGGCAAGTTAATGCATCTTGAAGTTAACGCTATGTTTATAACCGGATTGCTGACGATAATCGGATACAGTGTTAACGATACAATAGTTGTGTTTGACAGAATTAGGGAAAATGTATCTTTATCACCAGCAGAGCGGCTAGAACGAAACGTCAATACGAGTCTACTACAAACACTCGGTAGGTCGATGAACACTAGCTTAACGTTACTAATTACTGTGCTCGCATTACTATTACTTGGTGGGGAAAGCATAAGGAATTTCCTGCTTGTACTAATGATAGGACTAATCTCCGGTACCTACAGTTCTATATGCGTAGCTAGTCAGATTCTAGTTTCTTGGGAACTAGGAGAGATAGGGCGTACCTTGAGAAGAATTAGGCTTTTACCTTCCAAAGCCGAAAGCTAAGATCCCTATGCAACGGTAACCGGATCTACGTCCACTATCCACCCGCTTTCCAGAGATATTTTATCCAAAAGCAAAGACGGTTGCTGACCACGTATAAGTATATGCCAACGATATCTACCTCTTGATCGAGGCGGGTAACTAGGTGCAGGGCCTATAATCTCTATGTCATTCATCGAGGATTTGGCCAATTCCTGACGCAATATATCTCCAAGTTTCGCAGCCGCTATGTGACTTTTGACTTCATTCACATGAGAATAAATCAGCCTGACTAGCCTACTAAATGGGGGCATCCGTAACATTTTGCGGAACGATATCTCTTTCTTGTAAAACAAATTGTAAGTCTGTTCTGCAGCGAGCGAAACGCTATAATGGTCTGGCTTATACGTCTGCAAAATGGCACTTCCTATTTTAGCCCCCCTGCCTGCTCGACCAACAACCTGACAAAGAAGTTGGAATATCCTCTCTTCTGCCCGAAAATCTGGCAAATGCATACCTAAATCGGCTAACACAGCCCCGACTAGCGTTACCGTTGGTATATGTAGCCCCTTCGCTACCATTTGAGTTCCTACCAAGACTTGTGCGTCCCCACTTCTAAATCTCTCCAGTACCCCATCCTGAGTCTTATCCAAACCTACATCAGTATCCCAACGCAATATAGATACTTCCGGTATTAGAGCTGATAACTCACTGACTACTCGTTGGGTGCCTATACCCAAAAAACGTATCCTCCCACTTCCACAGTCTGAACAGCTGGTAAGCAGCCTTGAGCGACGATTACACTGATGACAAACCAATTTTGCGAGAGCATCGTGATAAGTCATCGGTAATTCACAACTATTGCAACGTACTACGTAACCACAATTGCGACACTGAACTACACCAGCAGATCCTCTCCGGTTAATGAACAGTATCGCTTGGTCACCCTGCTTAACTACATTCCTAAGGGCAGTCTGTAAATCATGACTAAATATGCTGCGATTGCCATCTACAAGTTCTTTACGCATGTCCACAATAGACACACTAGCCATTGAGCTGCTTCCACTAACTCGATAAGGAAGGTTCAATATCTCTAGCCCTCGCCTCTGTAATGCACGATGATAGGTAACAATGTCAGGAGTTGCACTACCCAAAATCACAATCGCGTTTGATGCCTGAGCGATCTGCATCGCAACAGTACGTGCATGGTAGCGCGGCTCTTGATCCTGTTGTTTATATGTCCACTCGTGCTCTTCATCCACGACTATCAATCCTAGTGAGCCTAAAGGAGCGAACAAGGCACTTCTGGAACCTATTACTACATCAAACTCCCCGTTCTTTATGCCCCACCAAATCCTGCGGTGCTGAGCTTTTGGCAATCGACTATGAATCACCGCAACTCTCCCGGGGAACCTGGCTTCAAATCTCTCCACAGCTTGAGGTGTAAGCGATATTTCAGGCACTAAAACGATTCCCTTTTTGCCATTCTCAATACAATAAGCAAGTGCTCTAAGATATATCTCAGTTTTCCCGCTTCCTGTGACTCCATGCAGAAGAAAAGTCTTATAGTAGTTCTGATTGATTGATCCAATTATGCTAGCTAGAGCCACCTGTTGATGACGAGTAAGTGTAAAATTGCCTGTAGAATATTCTGCTATTTCATTGGAGTGGACTTCCGCATCGTACCCACCAATTGGATTACGTGGATTACGCCACTTCCACACTCTCCGCAAATTACCGTCATTAATCATATCTTCGATAAATGATCTCCCTTTAGGACCAAGGGCTCGCTGGAATGAACGCTCATTAACGCGCCCAGAACGTTTGCCGAACATAGAGAGAAGATTTTGTTCCAGAAGCTTGACCTTACCTAGAGTCGACGAGTCGAAGACTTGCTCGAGATAAGCAGTGGTCCGATTCTTAAATCCTGGTGGTAAAAAAAGACTAATCGCAGAGTAAAATGAAGAGTTGTAATACTCCGAAATCCAACTTGCAGCATCAATTTGTTCCTGGTTGAGGATAGGACCTGATGGGTCGCAAGCAGCAATCGGCCTAACCGTTTCCAAGTTAGTTTTGTCTTTGACGGCGACTACTAAACCATCAAGCATTCGGGATCCGAAGTCAACTTGCACCATCTGGCCAATCGCAACTGTCATGTCGTCCGGCACACGATAGGTGAAAGTTCGGACATTCCTAACAGCAGCATCAACCGCTATTTCTACAAAAGAATATCTTCGCATCCTCGTATTCTGGGGTTCTATCTCCAAAGGAACTGGCGAAACGAGCGAAAATTGTAGAGTTTTTCTTCAGATTGATTGAAACTCCTGAATAATGGAGTCCAATTAATCAAGTCTAGCGACGGCGTTCTTTGATACGCGCTGCCCTACCAGTGAGACCTCTCAGGTAGTATAGCTTCGCTCTCCTAACGTCACCACGACGAACCACCTGTACTCTCTCTAGCCTAGGGGAATGAATAGGGAAAGTACGTTCCACTCCTACACCATGCGTTATGCGACGTACAGTGAAAGACCTACCCGGCCCCTTGGCCTGCTCGCGTATAACTACGCCTTCAAAAGTTTGCACGCGCTCACTCTCCCCTTCGCGGATCCTCAGACCAACACGAACCGTGTCACCAGGATGAAATTCTTCCACATTGGGGTTAGCTTTTACGAAAATAAGACTATCGATATTCATTCAAATTCTCTCTAAGCAACTCTTTGAACAACTAGTTTATATCCAAGGTCGTTCCGTGTAAAGTCAAGAGCTACCAGAACTCTGATATAAATTACTAGACGGATATATTATTCAATACTTATCACCGGATCCCCTTTTTGAATACAAGTCAGGTCTCCGTTTCAAAGTCCTTTTTAGTGCCTGCTCATCTCTCCATTTAGCCACTGCTCCATGATCTCCTGACAAAAGAATTTCCGGCACTTTCCAGCCACGAAAATCTGGAGGTCTGGTGTACTGCGGATATTGCAATAAACCCGACGAGTGAGAGTCTTTCAGCCCTGATTCTTCGGACCCCAAAACCCCTTCATTAAGACGAGCAACCGCGTCTACCACTACCATAGCTGGTAACTCCCCACCCGTAAGAATGTAATCACCAATACTTAACTCTTCAGTGGCTAAATGTTCTCGGATACGCTCGTCGAATCCCTCGTAATGACCACATATAAGAGCAATTTTGTCCATTTTAGAAAAACGAACTGCATCTGATTGTTTAAATACCTCTCCTTGTGGTGTAAGCAGCACTTTTGGGCAATTTGGAGCATCGCCCAAAACTGACTCAACTGCTTCAAAAAGCGGCTCTGGCTTTAATACCATCCCCGGACCACCTCCGTAGGCGTAATCATCGACTGTACTATGTCGATCAATAGCGTAATCTCTGATATTGTGAAGATTGATTTGGACTAGACCACGCTCGATTGCGCGACCTAAAATACTGGACTGTAACGGCCCACTGAACATCTCCGGGAAAAGAGTGAATATCTCAATTATCATTGGTTTTATTATCCCACATCCTTTGAGCCCATTCTAAAACCTCCCTAAGACTTGGCGGTATTGGCACTGGTCTTCCTGAATCCAAGCTAACCGATACAAAAGTCATACTGCCGCTCGCAGCGATCACCTCGCTTTCGTTACTCGCGAGGTAGCCCAACCTTGCCGAAGTGTTTCCAACATTTTCCACGCTTACTGATATATTAAGAACTTCATCAAGTTGAACAGGTGCTTTGAAATCACAATTAACATTGACCCTAGGAATGTCTACTCCTAATTCATTAATCGCATAGTTGGTAAAGCCTAAAGCACGAAAGAATTCGATCTCTGCTATTTCAAAAAAACGAAGCATAGCGGTATGGTGAATCGATTTCGAAGCGTCCGTGTCTGACCATCGAACACGAACCTCTTGGCTGAACAATTGTCCTTCCGAAAATTCAAACATCGAACCTCCTAATAACTAAACCAATTAAGCCTAGAAAGGCATATACCAATAGCTAAAAATAAACCATGCCACCAGTGAAAACTGGCTGAGCTTCTTAAACCCAACAATAGCGCTGATGGGTTACTAAATTGTCCAGTGTGACGCCAGGCTTGGTAGGCCCTTGGCAACGCAATCAATGATAAAACCATTGTCCATTTCAAGGTTCCGTATACAAAAAGAATTATCGGTACTGCTAATCCAATTAACACCATGCCCAACCACAGGTATCTTCCAAATTTGCGACCCAATAATGTAACCAGTGTGGTCTTACCAACCAACAAATCTTCGTCTTTATCTCTAATGTCATTAGAAATCAGAATGGCTGAAACAATGCACCCTACCCCCACCGCAAGGGAAAGTGCCTCTAGAGTCACTGTGGTCGTATAAACATAATACGTGCCCACTACCATAACTAGCCCCATGAATATGAAAACTAGCGGCACTCCCAAAGCGTAGTTACCTAAAGGCTTGGAGCCACCAGCATAAAGATATGCTATCACCACGCTCACAATACTAACTGGAAGTAAAATCCAATCTGTCACCGAAACAACGTACAACCCCGTTATTGTGGCTAAAAAATACGCAACAATAGATCCCTTTTTCACCGAATAAGCGCTGAGATCCCCCAAAGAAATTACCTTATACGAAGGTAGCATTCCGCTGTAGTTTTTTGTGCCCCTGTAGTCGGAGTATTCATCTGTTAGGTTAGCTCCTACCTGAACCATAAGTGAAGCGAAGAGCACTATTACAAAAATTACAGGATCAAATTGATTCTCAACAAACGCGAGTGCTGACCCTACCAAAACTGGAACTATCGAAGCTGTGAAAGTAAAGGGACGTGAAGCCCGATACCATACTAAAAGATAATCCCATATATTTTCACTGTATCCTCTACCCATGATAATTCCTTGACTTACCAAGGATGCTGCCGAAACCTACTGAAATCAGGGTCTCGTTTCTCTAGAAAGGCGTTCCCCCCTTCTTTACATTCGTCGGTAGTGTAATACAACGCCGTCGCACCATGAGCAAGATTTTGTATACCATAAACGTGATCGGTGTCCGCATTAAAAGCATGTTTAAGAAATCTAAGAGCCGTAGGGCTCTTTGCCAATAGTTCCTGGGCCCAGGTGTCGACTGTTGATTCAAGTTCGGATTGCTTCACAACCGCGTTAACTAGACCCATAGCCAACGCTTCTTGCGCGGTGTAACGCCTGCATAAATACCAAATCTCTCTAGCCTTCTTCTCTCCAACCACACGCGCTAAGAAAATCGCACCAAATCCCGCGTCGAAGCTTCCGAATTTTGGTCCAATTTGACCAAATATTGCTCTGTCTGATGCTATTGTAAAATCGGATATTACGTGAAGAACATGCCCGCCTCCAATAGCATATCCATCAACCATTGAAATCACGGGTTTAGGAATTTCTCTCATCAACCTATGCAGATGTGTCACCTGTAGTCTTATCGCTCCTTCTTGATCCTGATATCCGCCTTCTCCTCTAGTTTTCACATCACCACCCGTACAGAAATTACCATTCTCCCCAGTCAACACTACTACACCTACTTGATTATCATCCCAAGCGTCTTGAAAAGCGTTCCGCATCTCATCAACTGTCTTGGGACGAAAGGCATTAAGTACTTCAGGTCGATTAATCGAAACCTTTGCAACACCTTCATGTTTCGTGTAAATAATATCCTCGTATTCAAACATCTTATCCTCCAACGTTAATTATATTGCTCCTATATCTTTCAACCTTTGAATGTCATTATCAGACATACCAACCGATTCTCTCAGTATCTCTAGGGTATGCTCGCCCAACAAAGGAGATGGACCAGCTGGTCCCGTCTCATAATCTCCGAACTTAAACGGTGAGTTTGCAACCCACCAATCCCCTTGAGACTGCTCAGGGATTTTCGCGATCATCCCTCTATGTTTCACCTGAGGATGATTGGCAACAGCAGCTATGTCATTAACAGGCCCACACGGAATGCCCGCCTGCGTCAATAAGTCCAGCCAGTAATCCGCATTCCCGTTACTAAATATTTTCTCCAAGAGTGGAACCAAATCTTCATAATTGTCCATCCTACCTCTATTGCCTTGAAAACGTTCGTCTTTTGCCAAATCATGTTCATTTATAGCCTCGCAAAAACGATGCCAAACAGATGGATCATCAGTAAGAATCGCTATAACGAAATCACGATCCTTTGCCTTAAAAATCTGGAACGGAGCCGCAACCGGATGGCGGGCACCGATCGGGCCTGGAACGTCTCCTGTAGCAAAATATCTTGACAGGGCATTTTCCACCATCATTATCTGACAATCTAACATCGACATGTCTATATACTGTCCTAACCCATTATTCCCACGCTGATAAAGGGCAGAAACTATGGCAAGCGCCGTAAATATCCCAGCTACACTGTCGCCTAACGAAACACCAGGTCGAACAAGTGATCCGTCTGGCTGACCAGTCAAACTAATTAAGCCTCCCATCGCCTGGACGACTATATCCAATGCAGGTCTCTGCGCCTCTGGACCATCTTGCCCGAAACCCGAAATTGAAGCGTATATTAGCTTAGGGTAATCCCCTCTGATATTTTCGTAATCCAAGCCAAATCTCTCCATAGTTCCAGGCACAAAGTTTTCAACCAAGACATCTGATTCTGCAAGTAGAGACCTGACAACTTGCTTGCCCTCTTCTGAAAACAGGTTTATCGTTATACTTTTCTTGCCTCGATTGATGCTTATGAAATATGCAGCTTGGCCACCAACTAGAGGCCCCAGATTCCTGGCAGTATCACCCATTCCAGGTCGCTCCACCTTTATAATGTCCGCACCTAAATCTGACAAAAGCATTGTGCAAAACGGACCAGATAGGAGTCTGGTCAAATCTAAAACTTTGATACCACTTAAAGGTCCTTCCATGCGATTCCTCCAATATTCGGTGATTTTATGAAAATCGAACAAGTCTCTTGGCGAGGGTTTGGAATACCGTTCAACAACCCGTATTCAACCGCACATGGCAGTGCAATTGTCCGGTACGGAATGTTAATTTTCTTGCGAGCAAGTGATGGCACTACAGGGGTGGGTGAGGCTTCACCAATAGGGCCAGGAAGCCTCAGTGAAATTACAAGTGCAGGTAGATACCTCGAGAAATTCTCAGCAAATTTGTTGAACCAACAATTACCTTTTTCGAGTGTTGATTTGGCTAATAATTCTGAAATTCCTTCCACGATAAGATTCGGAGTTGAAACAGCAGTAGCAGATTTGTTTGGTAAGTTACTCGGACGCAATATTAGCCAAGATACGATTAGTAAAATGCCAGCATTACCTGTAAATGCTCTCATCGCCTCTGCCTCTGCTAAGCAAGCCGCATATGAAGCC
This sequence comes from uncultured Dehalococcoidia bacterium, assembly GCA_964493125.1. Lineage (GTDB taxonomy): Bacteria > Chloroflexota > Dehalococcoidia > Lucifugimonadales > QGNO01 > QGNO01. The sequence continues at coordinate 11,962 of CAZBMS010000004.1, forward strand.
AACCTCGCATTCGAGGCAGGTTTCGAAACTATAAAGCTGAAAGTGGGACAAGGAACTATAAAACAAGATGAAGCCCTATTATCAGGAGTACGGGATGCAATACCCAGTGATGTTAAGATCAGAATAGACGCTAACCAAACTTGGAACATCAACGAATCCATTAGGCGCCTGAACAAACTGTCCTCATATAACATCGAATACGTCGAGGATCCAGTAGCTCCCACCTGTTTGGAAGATATGCACAAGCTGAAGCAATCAGTCTCAGTTCCAATAGCGGTGGACGAGGCCTTAGAAAACCGTTCAATTGAGTCTATTTTGAAAGTAGCCAAAAACGCAGACATTATAGTCATCAAAGCTGGACGGCTTGGCGGAATCCAACCTTCACTCAAACTGATGCAATTAGCACAGGATTTAGGAAAAGGAGTGGTAGTTACTTCGTCCCTCGAATCCGGTGTAGGGGTCACAACAAGCGCACATTTATGTACCAACTTAAGTGAACACACTTTCGCCCACGGCTTGGGCACTACTCCACTGTTAGAAAGCGATCTGCTATCAGCATCGGCCTCCCCGTCGCAGGGTAATTTCATAATTCCAACAGGACCTGGATTAGGTATATCAATAGACGGTGGACTACTTGATAAATTTAGCCTCGGCCCCCAAGGTAATGTCACTTAGTCGCCTCATGGTGCAAATTTTCCTTTAGGAATTTGAAAACCAATTCGTCAAATCTATTGGGTTGCTCCAAATGGATACAGTGTCCAGACTGACTAATCACTTCCAAACTACAGTTACTTATATTGCTATGCATTTCAGTCGCTATTTGCAAAAATTTTCCATCTTCTGCACCAGCCAATAGAAGTGTCGGGATATTGATCTCTCCAAGCCTACCGTAATACTGTGGCTGCACCCCAGACCCGATACCTCTCAAGCTATTAGCCAAACCTATCGCCATGTTCTGAAGTCTCTGAGCTCTCAGCTGTCTCCGAACGAGCTTGGACAATCTATTCTGACTAACCCACATAGGTAGTTCTTCCCAATAGTTCACAAATTCGATAACTCCCTTCTGTTCTATCCAATTAGCCAATATATGATCATCCTCGGAACGCTGTGCCCGCTCTACAAGTTCAGATATCCCAGGGGACGCACTTTCCAAAACCAAAGCGGCAGAACGATCAGGTATTGCTAACGTAGCACCTAGTGCAATACGTCCACCAAGTGAATATCCAATCCATGCAACCTGCTCAAGTTCTAGATAATCTAGCAATTCTTCGAGAGCTTTCACATGGATTTCCATAGTGTAAAAGTCACTACTGTCAGGGGAGTCAGATTCTCCGTGTCCGGGTAGATCTACAGTTACAATCTTGTAATGCTTACTTGCTGAGTCTACAAAAGCACGCCAAGTTCCTTGATCCCCAGTAAACCCATGTAGGGCTATCAAAGGAAATCCAGAACCGACCTGACTAAAATTGAGACATGCTCCTCCGAGAGCATTGACCGATAAGCGACTCAAATCAGAACTCCAGAATAGGTTCAAATAAAGGTAGGCACAATTCACCTGAGCATAATGGGAATTTCATAGTGCAGAATACAAATCCTTTTGGGTTTTTACTGTCTTCGAAATAGCGTTCCAAACTTCACTGTGCAATTCAACGTTATCTGCCCGGTCGCCGGGGATCTCTATCAAAAATACTCCCTCATTAGAAAGACTTTCATTAATTGCTTTGTCAAAAGAGTCCCAGTCTTGTATGAATGAGTAATTCAAACCGTACATATCGGCCGCCGACTTGAACTTTAGGCCATGTGGCGTACCAAAATATTCTTCAAAAAAATCTTCGTGGGCTGCTTGAGGCAGAAAAGAAAATATTCCACCACCGTTGTTATTCAATACCACAACCGTAGCATTCAATGCATGTAATTTTGAGACCAATAGACCATTCATATCGTGGTATAAAGATATATCCCCTATCACAAGAATGACTTTTTTTGTGCCTGAAGCAGCAATTCCCAACGCTGAAGACACTACTCCGTCGATACCACTAGAACCACGATTTGCAAAGAAATTAACAGACTTAGACGATGTAGGGTAAAAAGTATCCAAGTCACGAACTGGCATGCTGTTACCAGCAAAAAGTACGGTGTCATCATCCATTAGGTTTGATAATCTTGAAAATACCTTACCTTCAAACATGCCGTCATATGAATCTAACTTCCGAGCGATTGCTTGCCGCACTGCCAAATTTGACTGCGTCCACCATTCACTCCATTTACTGCTCTCCCGTTCCTTATTAATCAAAGGAGTCAAGGCTTCGCAGAAGCTTAAAGGTGAAACATTGAAAAATTGAGATACAATCCGAAATGGATCGCGCCAATTCTCACTTTCATCAACCAAAACTTGATACGCATTCTTATGTTTTTCTAAGTATTGGGTTAGGGCTTTAGAAACTGGCAAAGGTCCAAATCTTATTATCAAATCTGGGGAGGCAAGTGTAGACAAATCGTCGTCCCGTAAGTAAGCATCGTAAGTGTCTAACACCATTGACCTATCATGCGAACCAACACGGACACCAGAAAGCGCGTCTGCAAATATGGGATATTTCAATTTACTGGCCAATTTGGTTATCGAATTTGCAAAACCTGTCTGATAATTCGGACCACAGACGATTAGACCATGCTCAATCTGATTAATATGACTAACCAACGCTTTCAAATCATTTATATTCGGAGTTTTTCCGTTTACTGAATTCAATACAAAGGGATTGCCGTTAGCACGCCCGTGCCACATCTCGAAGTCGTATTCTGAAATCTGTTCAGGGAAATCAGATAAGGATATTGAAGGTTCAAGGGGTTCTCGGAATGGGAAATTGACGTGGACTGGACCTTCAGGAGACCCACTAGAGGTCGCATAAACCTTACATGCTAAGGTTCTTATGTAAGCCATAGAATCTGTAGTAACTTCGTTAGACTCAGCATTTACGAAAAGCTTTACATGATCTCCATATATGCGGGTCTGGTCGATCGTTTGCAATGCTCCTGAATTGACCAATTCTTGAGGTCTGTCAGCAGTCAAAACAATTAAAGGAATGAGCCCGTACCTAGCCTCAGCTACAGCCGGTAAAAAATTCGCACTAGCAGTTCCAGAAGAACACACTATTGCTACAGGCCTCCCAGCATTTCTAGCCATTCCAAGTGCAAAAAAACCTGCTGAACGTTCATCAAGATGAATCCATTTTCTTATGCCAGGGTGACGAGCAAACGAAATCGCTAGAGGAGATGACCGAGAGCCAGGGCATATGCAGACATCCCGTAATCCACTACGTGCCAACTCATCTACAAACGACCCTGCAAAAGCATAATTTCGGTTTTCGAACTTCACCCTATCTCCCTCCAAGAGCACTAAGTAAGGGCTGAAACTTTAGATCCGTCTCCTGGAATTCTTTTCTAATATCGGATCCTTTTATGATTCCAGCACCAGCAAAAAGGGTGGCTTGATTACCTCTAATCAAAGCTGATCTTATTGCAACACTAAACTCACCATCACCTTTATCGTCAATCCAACCAACCGGCGCAGCATACCAACCCCTATCACCCTCAAGATTTCGTATAATGTTCAAGGCGGTATTGCTAGGTACCCCTCCCAAAGCTGCAGTTGGATGCAACATATCAACAAGGTCCAAAATGCCTACATTATGTTTCGTTCGACCTGTGAAAGAAGTGCGTAAATGTTGAACATTCCTTAGCTTGATCACACTGGGTTCTAGATCCCAATCAAGCTTTTTACAATTTTCTCTTAGTACCTCTATCAACATATCCACTACCACTTGGTGTTCGCGGCGTTCTTTATCACTCACCAATAAGGCCTTAGCCAACAATTCGTCTTCCTCACTATTTATCCCTCTTTTAACTGTCCCAGCCAAACATGAAATATCTACAATTCCACTCTTCAAGCTAATTAGGGCCTCAGGAGTCGCGCCAATGAAGCAAGATCCGGCTGTTGCATGTGCAAAAACACAACATTCTGGATAATCCTGTACAAGATTCTGGAGTCCTGCTTCAGCTGAAAAATCACCGTCCCCGATAAGTACCTTCCGACGTGCCAAGACAACTTTACTTAACAGACCATTATCGATTGAATTCAAAGCATGTTCTAACCAACTTTTCCATTCATCATATGAACCAGAATTAGATTCAACGATTAGCGGCTGAGTATACTTTACAGACTCAGCTTGGCACAAAAATTCAATTTCGGAAATCAAAGTCTGAGCTTTTTTACTTGGATCAGTTTCATGAGTAGTCAACAAATTCACTGTTACCCAGGTCTCCCCATTTGAAAACGTAAACAAAAATTTAGGTAAAACGAATCTGGCATCATGGAAACCTGACCAAGCATTCGATTGTTGGATACTAGTATCAAACCGTGTGCCACCAATAAAAACTGGCCCTTTCAAAAAATCTCCGGTGCGCACAATTAGAGCCGACTCTAATAAGTGATTGTACTCATAATTGATGTCGGTAATAGGATCGTCAGAATTTGATAACAATTCCTTAGCACAGCCTACTCCAACTAACCACATATTCTGGTCTGGCTTAGCCCAAAAAGTTCGCTCGGACTCAACTCCTCTGGCCATAGCAAAAATATCTATAGGATCAATAGTGTCCGTAATAGAAAATGATACGCTAACCAATATAGTCTTATCTTCAGAATGAGCCGATTGTGAACCCCGCGAAATCACGTCTGTTAATGTTTCTTTACAACTCTTCAACCCATTTAATTTCTTCAAAAAGTTTTGCACTACCATAAACCTAAGATATCTCTAAATATTGATTCGGCGCCCCTACACTTCTAAGCAAAGATAAAATCAGCGCATTAGTCGCATCGGTTAAAGGATTAGGTTGACCGACAATTAGCCATCTCATAATTATTTCGTAAACGGCTCCAAACCACATATGGGAGAGCAATTCGGTGTCCTGGGGTTCGATTTGACCAACGGATATCGCATTATCCAACTCAACCTTTATGAAAGCAGCAAATTTTTCCCGCATAGGCATAAATTTCATATCATTGGACTTGCCATGGCCGAGGACATTTATAAGGAGTACATGGGCTATCTTCCTTCTCTTAGAAAACGTACTTAGTAAAGACCCGATTCCTGCGACAACTCTATCTAGAGGAGTTGGTTCATTTCTCACATTTTTTAGGGTCGAATCAATAAGTTTTTGACTCATACGATCCACAAGAGCCATAACCATTTTCTCTTTGCTGCTGAAGTGAAAATAGAAACTCCCTTTCGAGGTACCTGACACATCTACTATTTCTTGCACCCCTGCCCCAGTGTAGCCGTGTTGGGCAAGTACGCTGACTGCAGCATCCAAGATTCGTTGCTTAGCATTTAGTGGATTGAGAGGGGATACTTTTACCATGTTTGACCGACCGGTTGGTCTATTATTAAACATTGTCCAACAAGCGTATCAGTGTGTCAAATAAATCTGGGGCGAACTTTCTAAATTGTGCACTTAAGCAAACCTATTGGCTGCTCCCATTCCCAATTCAATTAGCTTTCATGTGATATTGGAGGATCCTTGAGTAAACCTAATGCATGAGGAATAATTGGCATTAATATATCCAAGCACTCCTGTACTGCCCTAGGGCTACCAGGCATATTGATGATCAACGTATCCTTTCTTACTCCCGCAACCGAGCGACTCAAAGCGGAAAAGGGCGTTATGTCCATAGTCCGAATTCTCATAGCTTCTGGTATGCCGGGTACTTCTCGCTCAATTATAGACAAGGTCGCCTCAGGAGTAACATCTCTTTTAGTTAAACCCGTACCGCCTGTAGTTACTATAAGATCAAGATTTTCTGTGTCTACCCAAGTTCGGAGAATGTCCTCAATGACATGCTTTTCATCTGGCACTACTTCATATTTTTCTACAACAAAGCCATTCGAATAAAAAACATCCATGATAAGGGTACCACTCGAATCTGCACGAATACCGCGGGAACCCAAATCGCTTGTAGTCAGGACACCTAGTGTAGGCATATTGTCGCAATCATAGCACAACTTAAGCATAGGCCAAGAATAAATATAGAACAGATGTTCGCTTTTCGTACAATTAGGCATGTTTGATCAGGGGTTTTTACTATTTTCAGCAATATCTATTGACAATTACGCCGTATAATGGTAAAAAACAGCGGAATTAGTAATTTTTAGATTATTTACTAATTTCATCATGTAGATGCCTCTAATTCCGCCTCCAGTGAAATTGAAGTGAAATTGAAATGTCAGAACCTGAATACCATAAACCGGCACTGCTGAACGAAGTTATGTCCCTTCTGAGCATAAAGCCAGGAGATAACTGCATAGATGCTACTGTCGGCGATGGCGGTCACGCGAAGGCCATACTGGAAGCCAGCGCACCAAATGGACAACTTTTAGGAATCGATGCGGATCCCGAATCTCTTATTAGGGCAAAAAAACGTTTAACGTCTTATTCCGAAAGAACTCAGTTGGTTAATGACAATTTCTCCAACTTGGAAAAAATCTCAGGTACTACTTTCAACAACCCTGTGATGGGCATTCTAATCGACCTTGGTTTGGCATCATGGCATTTCAAATCTGCCAATCGAGGATTCAGCTTTTCAGACGAATCTAACCTGGACATGCGCCTCAATCCTAATCAAAGCGAGTCAGCATCTTACATAGTAAATAACTACTCACAAAGTGACCTTTCTAATCTTATATACAAGTATGGTGAAGAGCCTAAGGCCCGTAGAATAGCCAGTTCTATAGTGGAAAGTAGACCTTTGGAAACCGCATCTCAACTTGCTGATGCCGTACAAAAAGTCACGCCGAGACGAGGAAGACGGATTCATCCAGCCACTCGCACATTTCAAGCAATAAGAATGGTAGTTAATAGAGAATTGGAAGTTTTGGAGTCAGTCCTTTTACAAGCTGAAAGAGTCTTAGCGAAAGGCGGGAGATTGGCCATTATTGCCTACCACTCCCTTGAAGATCGAATAGTGAAATCATTCATGAAACGAGAGGCACGTGGTTGCCTATGCGGACCAGAAATTGCCAATTGTATCTGCGGCCACAATGCCAAATTAGAGCTGCTAACTAAGAAAGTAGTCAAACCAAGCAGGGATGAAATTTTATCCAACCCAAACTCAAGGAGCGCAAGACTTAGAGTATGTATGACTCTAGGTGCGATTCCGGGAACTTAATTTAGCCGGTTGAGGGAGGCTGCCAAAAAAATCGGCGCCTTCCACGAACTCAATAATAATTTATATTACGTGTGAGGCCAGGCCTTAACAAAAAAATAATATAACCGGTCAAACCCTCGTCACGGCAGTGACCTCTCTCAACCGGTCAAATAAAACGAGGGACAGTGACACAACCGGCCCGGAGGGCCCGAATATGACTAACGGCAACTTATACATGGCCATAGATGTTGGAACAACAAAGGTCTGTACTCTGATAGCCCAAGTTTCTCCCGAAGGAGAATTGGAGATAGTCGGCACAGGAGTAGAGCCATCACGTGGCATGAAAAAGGGGCTAGTTGTAGAAATAGATGAAATGAAAGAAGCAGTGGTGGATTCCGTAGCTAAGGCCTCCGTAAGCTTGGAGCGAGAATTACCTGGTGCGTGTATTGGGGTAACTGGAGCGCACATTATAAGCGTGCATACCAGCGCCACCCTGCCTAACCTAAATGGCGATCCAAACAAAGTAATCACTCGAGCAGAAATGGACCAAGTTATCAAGCAATCGCATCCGAAAGTTGGATCTGGCCAAGAGCTAATTCACGTTATTCCTCAGAATTACATAGTCGACAACGTAGGTGGAGTCAGAAACCCCGTCGGATTAAAAGGCCATCAACTCACTGTGGAATCGCACGCAGTGATAGGGGAAGCAACCTCCTTCGACAATGTCGTCCGCTCGGTAGAAAATTCTAATCTCCAAGTTAAGAGTATGGTACTAGAGCCACTAGCCAGTGCTGAAGCAGTCTTGAGCGCCGAAGAAAAAGAGACAGGCGTAGTATTAGTAGATATCGGCGGAGGCACAGCCGACTTAGCGATATTTATCGGCGGGGTCATGGTGCACACAGCCGTTATACCAGTTGGAGGATTCCAGTTTACAAACGACTTAGTTATATCTTTTGGAATCCCTTACGAAGAAGCAGATAAAGCAAAGGTCACACAAGGTCATGCTATACCAGACGAAGTCGAACCGGATGAAATGGTAGAAGTTCGGGGATACGACTCAGACCTGCCTCACATGGTTAGAGCTAGAGACATTAGTAGAATCCTAAATGACAGAACAGATGAGCTCTTGCGCCTAATCCTAATAAAAGTAAAGGAAAGCGGGATGAGAGTCATCCCACCAGCTGGAGTGGTGTTCACTGGCGGAGGAGCAAACTTGCGAGGATTAGAAGAACTTGCGAGAGATATGTTCCCAGGACCAGTAAGAATAGCACAGCCAAAAGATATTTTGGGACTTCCTGAAGAACTGAAAAGTCCTACATATTCAACAAGTATAGGAATCCTATTGTGGGGAATCCATCACCCCACAGAACAGATAGCCTACCGAGGCACGAATAGCAACGGTAGTAATAGCAAAGGTCGGCGCTGGCTGCACTGGCTAGCACAATTCATAGGCGCCGGCAGGAATTAAACCCGAGGAGGGAGTTATGTCATCTGAAGCTCTTATAGATCATTCTTCTGAGAGAATTGGTCAAGCAATTGTAAAGGTCGTAGGCATAGGAGGTGGCGGGTGCAATGCCGTAACCCGAATGTACCACGAGCGTATTCTAGGAGTGGAATACATGGCCGTGAATACAGACGCTCAACACCTTATGCAATTGGATGTGCCTACCAAAATTCGCGTAGGTGACAAACTAACCAGAGGCCTCGGTGTAGGCGGCAATCCTGATATTGGGAGAGATTCCGCTGAAGAGAGCCGTGATGAGCTATATGAAGCGACTCGTGGCTCCGATATGGTATTCGTAGCCGCCGGCATGGGCGGTGGTACAGGCACAGGAGCCTGCCCAGTTGTTGCAGAAATAGCTAAGGAAAGCGGTGCTCTTACAATAGCCGTAGTAACCAAACCTTTTAGCTTCGAAGGGCACCGCAGGAAGAAACAAGCAGAAGATGGCATAAGCTTACTCAGAGACAGAGTTGACTCACTTATTGTAATTCCTAACGACCGCCTTTTGGATATGTGCGAAGAGAATGTAACAACAGAGCAAGCATTTAGACTAGCGGATGACGTTCTCAGGCAAGCAGTCCAGGCTATTGCGGAGCTGGTGACAATATCTGGGACCATAAATCTGGATTTCGCAGATGTTAAATCGATAATGAGCGGAGCTGGTCCGGCTTGGATGGCCATTGGATCTGCTAGCGGAGAAAATCGGGCAGTGGAAGCAGCTCGCAACGCGATAAACAGCCCACTACTAGATGTGTCCATAGAAGGCGCCAAAGGCGTATTACTAAACGTAGCTGGCGGAGCCGACCTTACAATGCATGAAGTTCATAAAGCAGCAGCAGAGATCGAAGAAATGGTAGACCCTAACGTCAACCTTATATTCGGCATGGTGCAAGACTTAAAGCTAGAGGATGAAGTTAGGGTCACGATAATAGCCACAGGGTTTCCTGGGGTAGATGCTTTCATCCCTGAGGAAGAATTGCTTTTTGAGCAGCTTGCCCTTTCTACAGTCAATGGGGACGATGACCTGGACGTGCCACCCTTTCTTCGAAGGCACCCAACATTGCGTCGAAGAGGAAGACAAGGATTATGAGTTGAATTAATCAAGCCTTCTCCGGTCGCCCATAACATTATCAATATTTTTCAGGGGACATCATTGGCGAACCGGAGTTATAAAGGTAGTCTCGGACTCCCTCCCCCGAGACAGCCATAAAGAAAGCCCGGTGCTTAATATTAAACACCGGGCTTTCTTTATGGCTAAAATAGCAAATTATCAACCGATTCACCGACGGCATTTCTAGGTCAAAATGCTTGACATACCTTGCCTCAAGGTGTTTATATAGTAGCGCACTAATCACAATGTATTGTGGTCTGCTCGCAGTAGTACGCTACTAGTTGTATAAAATGGAATTAATGCTGGAGCTAACTCACACAAATGGTATGTCCATATTGCGGTCATGACGATTCTCATGTAATTGATTCGCGAGATGCTGGCGATGGAATACGCAGAAGAAGAGAGTGCCTCCAATGCGGCCTACGTTATACAACGTATGAACGAGTACAAACTACCGCACTTTCTGTTCTTAAGCGAGATGGGCGCAGAGAAGACTACAACCACGAAAAATTACATAACAGCATAGTGGTTGCTTGCGCTAAGAGGCCCCTAGCTATCGGAGCGATCGAGAGAATCGAGGCAGACATAGAAGACCAGCTTCAAAGCCTCGGAAGAGCCGACATAAGAAGTTCCGCGATAGGAGAAATGGTGATGGAGAGGTTGCGTTCTTTAGACCGTATAGCTTACATACGCTTTGCGAGCGTCTATCGTGACTTTGATGACTTAGAAACCTTCAGGAGTGAAGTAGATGCGATGCTATCAACGCGCCAACCCGACTCCCCTCCAGAAAACCAGGGTACTTTATTCCCTCTGGATGAAAATGATCGGCGGAAGAGGGGTAGAGGCAGACCTCTAAAACGCCAAGAAAATTTGAGAAAAAATTTAAAATCCAATGGCAAATAAAGCGAACGGACAGCATAGAAAACTACAAGCTCGAAAATTGACAAAAAAATGAACATTTTATTACTGGCATTAGATAGCAACAAAGCATTAGTATCCATTGGAACCACACCCAAATCAGTTTGCTTTAGGGTGATTCCTAAGAAGTTTTGCCCTAAAAGGTAAACGGAGCCCTCATGTGTAATTATCCACATTCATTGCGTCTGAAATTGGATTCTTACGAAAGGGACATTTAACCGGTATCAGATAGAAGGAGTTGACAAGGATGAACAAAAGTAGGATTGAGCCACAACTGACAGAGAATGCTAAGACGATTCTTCAGACTCGTTACCTTATTGGCTCAGAAACCGCCCAAGATCTCTTCCTTAGAGTTGCAAATGCTGTGGCCAAACCAGAGGATGCAAAAACACGGGAGTCATGGGCAAACACTTTCTACGATTTAATGGCGACGACTAAGTTTCTACCAAACTCTCCTACCCTATTTAACGCCGGAACCGGACAGGGAACTCTCTCAGCATGTTTCGTTCTTCCTATAGAGGACACCATGGAAAGCATAATGGAGACGGCTCGTTCATCAGCTATGATCCAAAAATACGGTGGTGGGCTCGGATATTCTTTCAGCAACCTACGCCCACGTGGCAGCGGTATAAAGACTACACAAGGGAAAGCTTGCGGCCCTATCTCCGTTCTAGAGATGCTCAGCTCCCTTTCTGACATGATAACGCAGGGTGGGAAACGTCACGGGGCAAACATGGGAATTCTGGATGTATCTCATCCAGAAATATTAAATTTCATTCACATGAAAGACGACGATGTTACAGCTCAAAATTTCAACATATCAATAGCAGTTACTGATGCCTTCATGAAGGCTGTTGAGAATAATGAAAATTGGGATTTGATAGTCCCTCCAAATAGTGGCTCTAAAAGTGCTGGTGAGGTAGTTGATACTCTCCCAGCGAGGGAAATTTGGAATAAAATTATAGAGTCTGCATGGAAAACTGGTGACCCAGGCCTGTACTTCATAGATGAAGCTAATCGGCACAATCCAACCCCACACTTAGGTAGGCTTGAAAGCACCAATCCTTGCGGTGAAGTTCCTCTACTGGCTAACGAAGCGTGTAATCTCGGGTCTATCGATCTCGGAAAGTTTGTTACCCAGGATGCCGGTTCACCAACTTTCGATTTTGAATCATTGAAAGATGTCAGTAGGATCGCCGCCAGATTTCTGGACAATGTAGTTTCCGTAAATGACTTTCCTACTACGGCAGTAAAAAAAGCTGTAGACACTACTAGAAAAACTGGGCTAGGCGTAATGGGTTGGCACGACGCTCTTATCAAGATGGGTATACCTTACGAATCGGGAGAAGCCCTAGAACTAGGAAGCAAGGTAATGGCGGCGATCAACGAAACCTGCAGAGAAGTGTCCATAGAACTGGCAAAGGAACGCGGCCCTTACCCAGGCTGGATCCCTCAAGCACCTGGCGAGGAGCCGATAAGAAACGCGACTAGGACTTGCATAGCTCCTACAGGAACAATAAGCGCCATAGCTGGTGCATCAAGTGGGATTGAGCCAATTTTCGCCTTAGCTTTCGTCAAAAACGTCCTAGACGGTAAACAACTGAGAGAAGGGAATGAACATTTTATCAAAATGGCTCATGAAAGAGGATTCTACTCGGAGCAATTGATGGACGAGGTAGCTAAAACAGGATCATGCCAACAGTTAGCCGAAGTACCTAATGATGTCAAGGATTTATTTAAAGTTGCCAATGAAATCGCTATCGAAGCTCACATAAGAATGCAGGCAGTATTTCAAGCAGAGACTGACCTAGCAGTAAGTAAAACCATAAATATGGCCAACTCCGCCACCACCGAGGATATAGAGGGCGCTTACTGGCTTGCATACAGAAATAACTGTAAAGGCATAACTATATATAGAGACGGATCGAAATCAATGCAAGTTCTAGAAGTAAACAGTGCGAAGGAAGAATCCGCTGAACCGGAACTTTTGAGCCTATCTGGCTTGAGATTCAAAAGACTACGGCCCCTTCAAATGCAAGGTGTCACTGAGCGTGTTAGGACAGGACATGGCAACACCTACGTGACGATCAACTACGATCAGGAAAAGCAACCCTTCGAGGTATTCACCACACTCGGAAAAGCAGGTAGTTGCGATTCGGCAAATCTTGAGGCAATAACAAGACTAGTTTCTTTGGCTTTAAGATCAGGTGTTTTAGCTGAAGACATAGTTGATCAACTGCAAGGGATCACTTGTCATCCGGTTTGGGATCAAGGAGTTATGGTTAGGTCTGGCCCTGACGCTCTAGCACAGGTTTTAAGAAAACATACGCTACAAGAGTCTGACGAACCCATTGAACCATACGGGGCACAATTAGGGCTCGAAATTTCTAATACTGTCGCCTCTAATACAGAAATGACGAAAGAAGTTAAACAACCAGTATCTGCATTAGGATTCAGCTGCCCGGAATGTAGCGGCCCAGTAGCTTTTCAGGAGGGTTGTGTAATATGTCAAGCCTGTGCTTGGAACCAATGCGGAGGATAGACAATATAACTAACTAGTTACTATATTTCGAGAAAAGTCAGTCTAGAATGCTTGACCGGGAGGGACCCAGTTATGCGAGAGGAATATCGAAGGATTCGTTGGATAATTGATGAGGGATTACCTCAGATAGAATCGATTCGTCCGGACGTTACGCCTCTATCAACTTATACACTTGACTTGATTACCGAAGCATTACAACAGAAACGATGGATATTGACTTCGAACCGTCTTTTTCTGACAGATAGTGATGTTCCCTCTAATTGCCCTCCAATTGTCATTGTTGACAGTGCCTCTTGCTCAGTAGAAGGCTTACTCAGAAACCTACTACATCTAGAGTTCCATCTACTAAAAAATGAGGCGGATTTCTCTCAACTAGTTAACTCAACAGAAAGATTTTTTATAGAAATGGACAAATCAACTTTTAAAATCAACTCGAAAGGGGGCTTTGAAGAATTAGAGAGTTGGAAGGTGCCTAGTTTAGCGATACCTCAAGGTGCCGCTCAGGGTGCCCCGGCCTAATGGCCGAGGCACCTGCTTAGGATAGCCCTGGCGTGTTTATTATATTTTATTTCGCCTAATTGCCGGGGCATCCTTGCACCTTACTTAGTGTCCCCCGGGTTACCGGGGGCCGGTCGACATTCCTTATCAAGGGGTTCGATCGATCCTCAACAGAGGTCTCCCTTAGCCATCAAGGGATTCCTCGGTACTCCAGCGGCCCGTCGCCTCCTGCGGGCCGCTTTTTCATTCGGCCCTCAAAAGACTACTGGAAGCTCCCTGACACAGGTCAAAGGCTCTTCCAGCAAACATAAACTATACATTAACGGTTTCCTGTATGTCCATTAAGGGGCAATATAGTCCATTAACAAAAAAGCCTACCAATAGCAATTTGCGATACAAATGTAGTGAAAAAATACCCAAATAAGTTTAGTCTAGAAACCAACTATATTCATCAATATAATCTTAACCATAAAGAAAGATACGGAGAAAATCATGTCTACTCGACCAGTAATTGCAATTACATTAGGGGATCCATGTGGAATAGGCCCAGAAGTAGTCGCAAAAGCTCTGTCAAACCAAGAAATACATGACATTTGCGTTCCAGTAGTAGTTGGCAGTATAGCGGCTATGGAGCAAGGCAATAGTATCGCTAATACTTCACTTTATATAAGAAAAGTGGAGTCGATTTCTTTAGTCAAATCTGTGCCTGGAGAAATTTCGGTGATTGATGCCAGTGAGGTACCCCTAGATTCAATTAAAATGGGGGAAATATCAGCCTATGCGGGAAGAGCCAGTGTAGAATGGATCAAAAATGCTGCTCAATTATGTTTGGACGGAAAAGTAAACGGTATGGCCACCGCGCCAATACACAAAGAAGCAGCCATTCTTGCAGGATACAAAGAAGTTGGCCATATGGAAATCTTGCAAGCTATGACTCAATCTCCTCAAGTTGCCACTATGTTGATATCAGGAAACCTGCGGGTAGTTCACTTGACTACACATAGACCTCTTAGTGAAGCAGCGAATGCTGTGACCAAAGAAAATGTCCTGGCGAAAATAATTTTGACCAACGATTCTTTTAAACAATGGGGGTTTAAGTCTGTCCACATAGGAGTGGCTGCCCTGAATCCGCATGCCTCTGACGGCGGTTTGCTCGGTTCAGAAGAAAGCGAAGCTATAGAACCTGCCGTAAAAGAAGCTGTTGCTCAGGGAATAAACGCCATTGGCCCAATCCCGGCAGATACCATATTTCACCAAGCTATCAAAGGAGATTATGACGTCGTGCTGGCAATGTATCATGATCAAGGGCACATACCTGTTAAAGTATATGGTTTCGAACAAAGTATTAGTGTCAATTTGGGTCTACCTTTGACCCGAACATCTGTTGATCACGGAACAGCTTTTGACATAGCTGGAAAGGGCATAGCTCAAGCAACTAGCATGATCGAAGCTATAAGATTGGCTGCCTCAATAACATCAGGAAATGGTATGATTTAGTCGGAATAAAAAACTTAAAATATATATTTCGATCTATAGATGAACTAGCATTTATATAATATGACTGTAATTGTTATGGTGTTACTGAAATGAATATAACATTCGTCGGTGGTGGGATAATGGCTGAAGCTATTATTAGTGGAATACTGAACCATGGAATGGCAAGACCCCAAGACATTAGCGTCAGCGATCCCATCGTTCAACGACGTCAACATCTAACAAATGAATATGGAATAAATGTCACCGACAGTAACGTAGAAGCGGTCGCCAATTCAGGCATATTTGTACTCGCAATTAAACCTCAACATTTACTGGATGTTGCAAGCGATATCAAAGATTCAATAGGTCCCAGACAAACTGCTGTTTCCATAGTGGCGGGTGCTACATTACAAACTTTGACATCCTACTTAGACCATCAAAGCGTCATACGAGTAATGCCTAACACTCCGGCCCAAATTGGCGAAGGTATGAGCCTTTGGATCGCTTCATCATGGGTGAACGAAGAGCATAAGACATCTACTAGCAAGATTCTTGGTACGTTGGGTGAAAAATTGGAGGTCAACGATGAATCCTACATGGATATGGGAACTGCCCTAAGTGGAAGCGGACCGGCCTTCGTTTTTCTTTTCCTAGAAAGTCTAGTAAATGGAGCAGTTGCTCTAGGAATGCCAGTTTCAATGGCAAAAACTTTAGCGAAACAAACCCTATTTGGTAGTGCCAAACTCGTAATGGAATCAAGCAATGACCCTTCTAAACTTCGAGAGATGGTGACTTCCCCAGGGGGGACTACAGCCGAAGGCATAAAGCTTTTTCAATCTATGGATTTTGAGGGAATTGTTGAAAATGCGCTTAAGGCTTCTTACGAAAGAGCTAAGCAGCTTGGAGTAACAAAATGAATCCAGAAGCACTTGTTGAGGCAATCGGAACACTGCTTTACCTAATAATTCTTTCTCGCATACTGCTGTCATGGTTCCCAAGCGTCTCACAGCAAAATCCGGTGGTAAGCTTCATTTATTTTATGAGTGAACCCATTCTTGGTCCTATAAGGCGGAGATTACCAGCAACTTCAGTTTTTGACTTCGCTCCCATGGTAGCCATAATACTAATATTCATTATTCAAGAAGTCCTCCTAAGGCTATTTCACTAATATTGACAATACACCTACGAACAAACCTTAAATCCATACACTAGTAATGAGGCACTTTTAAAAGTGATTCTAGTAATAGAGAAAGGAGTATCTAATGAAAGTAAAAGTGAGTAAAGGAAACGTCGCTACTATTGAAACCGACGCACTCATCGTAAATTTGTTTGAAGGAGTTAAAAAACCTGCTGGTGCGACCGGATCAGTAGACAGGCTTCTAGATGGCACAATTTCCCAACTTATTCGAGAAGGTGAAGTTACTGGTAAGAAAAATGAGGCCACCCTAATCCATACACTTAATAAGATGCCTGCATCTAGAGTAATGATTGTAGGACTCGGTCAAAAATCAAAGTTTTCTCCAGATGTACTGAGGCAGGTCCTAGGCACTGCTATGCGTCGACTCCGAGGCCTCAAGGTGAAACGTGTAGTCAGCATTGCACATGGTGCAGGTATAGGGGAGATGGAACCTGCGGTTTCATCTCAAGCCATTACTGAAGGCGCAATACTAGGCTTATATAAATTTGATAAATATAAAACGTTACTCAAAAATCAGGCTAGCATAGACGAGTTAGCCATAGTCGAGGAAGATGATTCAAAAATTAAGCTACTAAAGGCAGGTGTAAATAAAGGACAGATCGTTGCAGAAGCTGCTAATTTCGCGCGTGATCTAGGAAACGAACCAGCTAATATATTGACTCCTACTGAACTTGCTGATCGAGCCAAGAAAATGGCCATGGACGTAGGATTAGAATACGAAGTTCTAGATAGGAAGCAAATGGAAAAACTTGGCATGGGTGCCTTGTTGGCAGTTGCAGCAGGAAGCAATAGACCACCAAAGTTTATTATCCTCAAACACATAGGGGATCCGAAAAATGAAGGCAACAATCTGGCCCTCTGCGGCAAAGGCATCACATTCGATTCCGGCGGTATATCCATAAAACCAGCCGCAGGTATGGGAGCGATGAAAGGCGACATGGCAGGTGGCGCTTCGGTAATAGGAGCGATGATGGCTATAGCCCAAATCAAACCCAAGATCAACGTTATGGGGCTCATTCCCGCCACCGAAAATATGTCTGGCGGA
Organism: uncultured Dehalococcoidia bacterium; assembly: GCA_964493125.1. GTDB lineage: Bacteria > Chloroflexota > Dehalococcoidia > Lucifugimonadales > QGNO01 > QGNO01. The sequence goes on from CAZBMS010000004.1 coordinate 29,452, forward strand.
TCTGCTTATCACCCAGGAGATGTCGTTCAAACAATGCTAGGGAAAACCTTTGAGATTATAAGTACGGATGCGGAAGGTCGCATGGTACTTGCTGACGCTTTATTTTACGCAGTACAACATCAACAAAAAAGATTAGTGGATGTCGCTACATTGACAGGAGCAGCCAGTATCGCACTAGGAAATTTGGCTGCAGCAATAATGGGTAATGATCAGACACTGATAGACCAAATTATTGACTCTGGTGAAACCACTGGCGAAAGATTTTGGCAACTACCTATGTGGGAAGAGTACAGAGAAGAAATTGTAAGTGACATCGCAGATATCAAGAACTCAGGCACGCGAGGTGCAGGAACTATCGCTGGTGGTTATTTCATTCAAGAGTTCGCAGAAGGAGTGCCTTGGGCACATCTTGATATTGCAGCAATGGCTCGGACTGACCAAGAAAAAGGTTACATAGTTAAGGGGCATACTGGTTTCCCTGTACGAACGTTAATTAAATTAGCCGAAACTCTTGCCGGCATAAAATAAGTGATAGGGTACCTTTAAAATCGCTCTACCCATAAATAACCTTTATCGCGTGTGGCTACAGAAGGCATGGAAGCACCTAAAGTATATATAGAAACTCATGGATGTAAGCTTAACGAGGCAGACAGCCAAAATCTATCCAGGCAATTAATTGAGGCTGGATACAAATTGGCTGCAACCCCAGAGCAGGCTAGCGTCCACATAGTTAACACATGCACAGTAACTCATGTGGCGGACAGGAAAGCTCGACAAGCCATTCGAAAAGCGAAGAGAATCAATGAAACATCTCTAGTAATTGCTACAGGTTGTTACGTCGAAAGATCCCCAGAAGAAGTCTCACAATTAGAAGGGTTAGACCTATTAATAGGCAACAGGTTGAAAAACTCGATAGTCGACCAAATTGGTACTCTTTTGGATTTCGTTTCCCCAAAAAGCCAAGTGCCTACAAGTCCAGACGAGGAATCTATTTCACCAAGTACGTCGCGCTCAATGATCAAGATTCAAGAGGGATGTAACCAAATTTGTTCCTACTGCATAGTACCAAAAGTCCGTGGTCGCGAGCGGAGTGTAGGCACTACAATACTAATTGAACATATAAATAAGATATTTAAAGACGGATATAAGGAAGTAGTACTCACTGGCACTCAACTAGGATCATACGGCTTTGACCTGGATGACACCTCTCTACACAAGATGCTCTCTAAAGTATTAGAAGAAACGACCATACCAAGGCTTAGAGTGTCCTCTTTACAACCGCAGGAAATTAGTGAAGAACTAATTCGGCTTTGGGACAACGAGCGTCTTTGTAGGCATTTTCATTTGCCATTACAAAGTGGGTCTTCTACATTATTGTCAAAAATGAGGAGGAGATACTCCGCTTTAGAATACAAACAAGCCATCGAGCTAATTAGGTCCCGCTTTCCTTCTGCGGCAATAACTGCAGACGTGATTGTAGGATTTCCAGGGGAAACTGAGAAACAATTTACTGAAACTTACAATTTATGCAAAAAAATCAAGTTCGCAAATATACACCTTTTCCCCTACTCTTCGCGACCAGGCACTTCAGCATATTACCTGCCAAACAAAGTGGACCCAAAAGAAATTAGGAAGCGGATGAACCTAATGCTAAGTTTGGCAAAGGAACAAGCCTCCGATTACAGGAATAGCATCCTAGGTACAAAAAGAAAAGTCCTATGGGAAACGTCTAAGAAAGTAGGAGACACTACTAGCTGGTCTGGACTAACTGACAACTATATTAGAGTAAATACCGCGTCGAATAGACCGCTACGTAATGTCATAACTTCTGTAACATTGGACAAATTTACTAACGGCACGGTATGGGCGAGGATTCTATAGCCAACGGTATTTACGACTCGAACAGCTATAGCAAATTATAGGGCTACAGATCGAAAACTGTAATGTCCATTTCGACGTTCGAGATAACCAGCCTTTTCATCATATCCGTGACTAAAAATCATCAGCCAACCACTACTCTCAGCCTCTTTCAAAATCTCCCGTTTCCAAGCCAAGGTTTCTTCTGGGTCATGGTCTACAGAAGCTATGCAGGTTAAATCTAAATGGTGCCTAGTTGGTATCAGGTCACCCATAAAGGCAACTTTTTCGCCACCGTAGTTCACCAAAACTATCTGATGCCCAGGCGCGGGCCCGTGTGCTACTTTCACTCTAACTCCTGGCGCCACATCCTCATCCCCATCAAGCAAACATAGTTGCTCACGATCTTTCAGCGGCATAAAATCTTCTGGGTTAAAATATTCTGCACCTCTCTCAGTTGGCTGTATAGCCTGCTCCCAAGCATCCGACTGAACGTAGTAAGTAGCATTTGGAAAAGTGGGGACTGGGGCTCCTGAACGATCTAGGCGTGTGCTTCCACCACTGTGATCAAACTGGAGATGCGTAAGGATTACGCCAGTAACATCTTTTGGTCCAATACCATGACTTCTGAACTCTCGCGCAAGTCGGCTAGTTCCCAAACCAAACTTGTCTTTAGCAGAATCAGATTGTTTGGTTCCAACACCAGTGTCTACCAATATACATTTATCGCCATTCTTGATAAGTAAACAATTTAAGCCCATCGTTACACGGTTTCGTCTATCAGGAGATTTTTTTTGTTCCCAGTCTACCTTAGGGACAGAACCAAAAACGCACCCTCCATCTACCTTTATTACTCCATCACTGAGAAGCATTAGAGAGGTACCTTGAGTTCTCATTTTTTGACATCTCCACAAAAAAAATCCATCATCAACCGTTAAACAGACAGGACCACTTAATAGCGGTTACATTAATGGGGTATTACGGCTTCACCAGCCACTCGATTCAAACCACGAAACGAAGCAAAGAATAAGCCATCGTAATCCGCCGGACAGACCCCCCAAAAAGAGTCCGACTTAGATCAAGAACCTTAGGAGGCAACATTTCTTGGTGCACCTTAACTGCGGTCGTAATGTCTGTCAACCCTAAAATTTAGTTGAATTGAATCAATCATAAATTTCAACTAAAATCAGACCATATAAGCGGTCAATTTATAAGTGTTTTAGGTACAAAACATCAAACACAAGATACGAGGTGAGTCATAAAAATACCTTTATTTCTTATAACCTGGATAGGTGTTATATTAATCCGATTCCTGCTTCGTCAAGCACAAAAAAAAGGATCCAGTGACGATAGGACGCGGCATCAAAGTCACAGCTCTCACAGATCCCCTTTTGGTTCGAGATCCAACAAAAAATCGGCATACGACATCTTGGGGGTAAGCCCCAAATCTACTAGGGGTGAAATTACAAAAAGATACCGTGAGCTAGTACGTAAATACCACCCTGACAAGGTTGCTCATCTGGCGGTAGAGTTTAGAGATATAGCTGAAAAACGTATAAAAGAAATTAACGGCGCATATAACGAACTAACACGTTAACCTACATTAATATTTGAATAATGTATGCTGTCGAATATCGATATGATAAATTCGATAATGGAAACCAATGGAATCTAAAGACAACGTACGCTATAAACTCGCCCACCGTACTCCGTTCTTCTATGGATGGATAATCGTTCTTGCTGCGTTCCTAGGCTCGTTTGCAGGCGGAGGGCTGCAAAGCTTTACATTCGGCGTTTTCATAAAACCAATGTCAGACTCATTGGGATGGAGCCGTGCTGCTCTGGTAGGTGCACTAACTGTCCGGACTTATGTATCAGCTTTGCTAGGACCTTTATTTGGAAGAGTCGTAGACCATCATGGGCCTAGGCACATAATGGCTGCATCAGCACTGATAGGCGGGATTGCCGCATTACTTCTAACACAAGTCAGGGAGCTCTGGCAGTTTTATGCTATTTTCGCACTTTTAGGACTAGCTGGTGGGACTGGAGCCGGAGCTCTGGTTGTCCAAGCCACTGTAGTCAAGTGGTTCGTGCGCTTAAGAGGCAGGGCTGTTGCACTAAGCACCATGGGTAACGCTGCCGCTGGAGCAATTCTAGCGCCATTCGTGGGATTCATTATTGTCCAATCTGGTTGGGAAAGTGGATGGATAACCATGGCAGTGGTTTTCCTAGTGTTGCTTCTTCCAGTTTCTCTACTAATGGTTAGACAGCCCGAAGACGTTGGGCTTTTCCCAGACGGGTCCAAATCCAATGAAGAACTAAATCAAACATACATAAGCAGGTTAGGCAGAGAATCTGCGGTGTCATGGACACTGAAGGAAGCTTTAAGAACTAAGGCCTTATGGTTAATCCTAGCAGCGCAAATGATAGGTGGAGCACCAGTTTCTTCGATAGTTCTCCATGAGTTTAGCTTTGTAACTGATGAAGGATTCAGTTCGATATTAGCTGCGACCATTCTGAGTACTCACGCGATCTCTGCTTCTATGGCGAGACTCATTTGGGGATTCTTAGTAGAACGGTACCATGTAAGGTACTGCTTCGCTATATCGAGTTCTGGAGCAGCGATAGGCGTATTATTCCTACTAGTGGGCCTAAAGTTAAGCTTCTTGCCACTACTATTCTTATTTGCAGTCGTTTACGGCATCAACGTAGGGGGGCATGCAGTACTCACCTCAGTCGTAACCGCCAACTATTTCGGCAGAGATTTTGTGGGTACCATCCGGGGAACTCTCATGCCAATCACCACAACCTCGGTAGCCATAGGGCCAGTTGCGGTAGGGCTTGTATACGATTTCTCAGGATCATACTTCCCAGCTTATGCAGTTATGCTTGTAATGTTTTTTATCTCGGCATTCATAATGCTTCTCGCTAAACCTCCAACAAAAATCGCAGTTTGAAAATACTAGTAGCATCCACTATTAGCACCAAGAGGAGGCTTAAGATTTTCTCGAAATCGTTGCTAATAATCATCCTTATATTGTTAACAAGTTGCAGCCAGCCAAAGTCAGATACTTCAACTGACATCACCGTTGTCTCTAGCAAAACACAAAGTTTTTTTCTCGATATTCTTCAATACGTAGGTTGCACTGTTCATGACTCACCAGATCGACCCTATGGAAATCCGAAACTGATATCAGATGAATCAGGGGCAGTTTGGGTAATTTACAATCAATTGATTTCTTTTGTGCCAGGTGCAGCGGTCAAAGATCAAGAGTTGGTGTTTTGGAACAGACAGGACAAGTATTCAAAAAAACTGGACAACTCTCAAATAGGAAAGAGCATCACCCTAACTGCTTCCAACGGCGCAAATAACATCTGGGTGAGTTATGAAAACGGGCATGTGGCAATCTTTGACAATAATTCTCCTTTCCAAGAAACGACTCTAAATAGTCCTGAGTTCAAAAAATCAGATGAAATAATTGAAATGGCAACTGACGCTGAAGATCAATTGGCCGTGCTTTACAAATCTAATAGTTCAGTAAAATTAGCTTTGAGCAAAGATGGTATTTGGACTAATGTACCAATCAGCGAAAAAATGAACCCGCTGACTATCGCTTTTGACAATGAAAAACAACTATTTATGGCAAGCGTATATAAAAATATGTTCTTGTCATTATCTTCGTGGCGTAACGATCACTGGCTGGAGCTAGCCACAACAGAAATGAAGACTATCCCTAACAAGCTATTGATAGATTCGCGTAATCGTGTGTGGCTAGGAACAAATGAAGGAGTCTACAGGCTATCTAAATCGGAGAACTCCGCTACCACTTGGTACCTAGAGCAACAAACGGACATTAGAGGTCAAACCATCAAATTAATCGAGCATTCCGATACGGCCTGGCAGGCTATAGAAAGTGGGATAGTCATAGACACTGGAGACTATCCCACTTTCTGGGGTATACCAGGTGTAAGCGATATGGCATTTGATAAAGACGAAACATTTTACGTGATTTTTACTCCTAATCTCACCAAGTCGCAGTTATTAGTTTGCCCCAAAGGTTCAGGCCCGAATCAATGATGTATCGAACAGGGTCGTTAATTCTGCTAGACTCAAAGTAGCAACTCTGAGGAGTCAAATCATGGTACAACCTGATGAAAACAAGTCTGCTTGGTGGATCAAAGATTCCTATTCCGAGGAAGAAATAGGGGACCTTGTAAAGTGGGGCCTCGAACATTTCTGGATGCAAAATCATCAGATGGCGGATTTGGTAGCTCCAGATGGATATAACATAATGACTCGTGGGGAAGGAAACTATGTGTATGACATTCAAGGTCGCAAGTACATCGATGGGATGGCTGGGCTGTTCCTCAAGAATATAGGACACCGCTGGCCAGAAATAGCGAACGCCGTGAGTGAACAAATGACGACCCTAGCATATGCTAATTCTGGAGCATATAGTTCGGTTCCGGGGATTTTACTGGCAAAAAAAATATCTGACCTCGCACCAGGCAATCTAACCCGTACTTTTTTCTGCGGAGGTGGCTCCGAAGCGGTAGAAATAGCTGTGAAACTTGCTAGACAATATCAGTTCATAACTGGCAATACGTCTAAAACAAAAATTATATCCCGAAGAGGTCAGTACCATGGCTCGACGTCTACGGCAATGACAATTGGAAACCGCGGCAGGCGTACCAGTGGAATGTTCGAACCGTTCCAGCCTAATGCGATACAAGTTGATCCACCATATTGCTACAGATGTCCATGGGGTTTCGAGAATCGAACTAATAAAGACTGCTGTATGCTGAGTGTGAAATCTTTGGAAAACATAATAAATGGTGAAGGGGCAGATACCATCGCCGCTTTTATAGCTACGCCGATACCCAGTGGAAACCAAATACCCGCAGATGAATATTGGCCACAAGTCCGCGAACTTTGCACTAGTAATAATATTCTATTAATTGCAGATGAGATTATTTGTGGATTTGGCCGACTAGGCACATGGTTTGGGATGGAAAGATTCGGAGCCGAAGCCGACATAATGACAATCGCAAAAGCTTTAACTAGTGGAGAGCTCCCCGTTGGCGCAGTAGTTGCTTCAAAAGACATAGCGGAGGCTTTCGATAATACAGATGGTGAAATGGGCCAATTTCATCATGGGGTTACCTACGGTGGACATCCAGCTGTAATGGCCGCGGGCCTGAAAAATCTTGAAATTATGGAACGTGAAAACGTGGTTGAAAACTCGAATACTATGGGTACATACTTATATAACCAAGCTGTATCAGTATTACAAGAAAACCATCCGATTGTAGGCTATGTTGGTGGTGGATTAGGTTTACTCATGGCCATAGAAATCGTAAAAGATCGAAAAACAAAGGAGCGTTACCCTGGTGGGTTTGATGGAGAGTTCTCCAAGAGATTCACAGAAATCATACGTGATAAAGGATTGGCAATTAGGGTGGGAGACAATATCACTTTATCTCCTCCACTTACAGTAACAAAAGAAATAATTGATGAGATAGTGGACATACTAGATCAATCATTGACCGAGATTGAGCGAGAGTTTCCACCTGAATAAATCTATCTTACAAGAGATAATGAGAGTAATAAAATGACCCCTTTAACACCAGAAGAAATGCAAGTCCTAGCATCCGCGCTTGGAACTACTGTCCCCGAAGCTGAACTGCCCTACATTACAAAAACCGTAAGTGTAGTACTGCGTACCATTGGAAAACTTCAAACGGCTGAACTACACGACATAGAACCAACATTCTCTTATAGAGTGCCAAACTAAAATCAGTAAGAGTTCCAGTGATTCCCCTATCCAATACCGAGCTAGACCAAAGCAGACATAAACGCCCCGTCGTTACATACCTGGTAGTAGCAATCAATTCTGTAGTATTCATATATACGCTTTTACTGGGCAGTGAAGTAACCATTTTTTACTACACCTTCGGAGTTATACCTGAAGAGTTCACATCAAGCCGTGCCTTCGAGCGCTTGTTGCTATTTGACGGAGTAAGAAACATAGACACTCCATTCCCCACATGGGTCACTTTGCTATCTTCGATGTTCATTCACGGTGGATTCCTGCATTTTGGCAGCAACATGCTCTACTTGTGGGTATTTGGAGACAATATAGAATCGCACATGGGGCACCTGCCTTATCTAGCCTTTTATTTGATCGCAGGGGCTATAGCTGGCTGGACTCAAATAATAATAACTCCTTTGTCTCAATTACCGACTATAGGAGCGAGTGGCGCCATTGCTGGCATACTAGGTGCGTATTTCATGATTTATCCTCATAGTAAAATACGTACCTTAGTAATTTATTTCTTCATAACAGTTATCCAATTGCCTGCCACACTAGTGTTAGGAATATGGATAATCCTTCAATTCTGGGGAGGCCTCGGGTCAGTAGCAAATGCCAGCGGTGGAATAGCTTATTGGGCACACATCGGTGGATTTGCAGCTGGAGTAGCCACAGTAGTCGCTTTTCGACTTTTGCTAAGGCTACCGGTATGGCCAACCAGACGCCCTCCACCTCCACCTCCACCAGTTTTCTGGCGCGGTGAATGGAGATAAAACAAACCGCTCGTAAAAAGATAAACTAAAGCCTGTCCAAAAACCAATTCAGCAATCTTTCGTCATAATCTAATCTATTTGAAGGTTTGCCTGCCTGCCTGAAACCGTGATGTTCCCCTGGATACCTAACGTAAACTACATCCTTTCTATAGTATCGAAGCGCATTAAAGAATTGATCAGACTGGAATGTATTGCAACGGAGGTCTGCCGCACCATGCATAATAAGCAATGGAGTACTAATGTTTTGTACATAGGTTATAGGCGAAAGCCGCATATATGAGTCTAGATTTTCGAATGGCGGGCCATTCATTTCTTTATATCTCGGAACCGTATTGTCAGTATAAGCAAAATGAGAAAACAAGTCGCATACCCCAGCGCCCGCCACAGCCGCCTTAAATCTATCAGTTTGCCCAATCGACCACTGAGTCATATATCCTCCATATGAATATCCAGTGATACCTAGTCGATTTTCATCAACCCAATCCCATTGAATCATTTGATCCACCGCTGCCATAAATTCAGGGAAATCTAACTCACCACGTCCACCGTGCAAATAACGCGCGAAATCTTCTCCCCATCCAGTGCTACCCCTAGGGTTTATCTGTAAAACGGCACACCCTTGTGAGGGTAGCGAAAGAGGGTATGATCCCTGAAAATTGTGTTGAAACGCCCCATGTGGGCCCCCATGGATATCCAAAACCATTGGATATTTCTCGCCCTGCTTCATATTTAATGGCTTGATTATCCATCCCTCTATGGAAGCACCATCTGGCATTGATATGGCTACAGGTTCGATTTCTGGAAATTGTATTAGGCTCAAGAATTCATCATTAGCATCCGAAACCTTCTTAACATATTGACCGGCAGGTCCATATCTGTAAATTTCCCCTGGATGCTTTTGATCACTTATTAAAGAGGCGATATCCCCTTGATGAGAAACTGAGAAAGCATTAATGCACTGTTCCCCAACTATTAGCGGGCTAACTGATCCATCTAAATCGAAAAGATTCAAGTGTATATCAGCACCATCATGGACTCTGGCCAACAAGCCACTACCATCCGCCGTCCAATAGATGGGAGATGGCGGTCCCCCAGGCATCTGGGAACCTGCCTGTACACTTCTATCAAGACCCTTGGATATCTCTACAGGATCCCCACCGGTAGCAGCGATAACCCACAGTCTGTCGACACGCCCAGCAATGTCATCGGTTTCTCCGACACTGCAAAAAGCAATATTCTCTCCGTCAGGCGAAAAGGCTGGCGCAGAAGAATTACCAAAACGATTCGTCAGCCTTGCAATTTTCCGATCCTTAATGGTAATCAGCCATAAATCTTCTATCGGATCTCTATCGCGATCTTCGTGTCTGGCAGAAATAAAAGCTAATGATGAACAATCTGGAGACCAGGTAATCTGCGAGTTATTGTAGGCTCCTTCCGTAAGCTGTATCGGACTTTCACCATCTAATCCAACAACGAATAACTGCATTTTACTTCCGTCAAAATATCCCTGCCCATTAAATTTGTACTTGAGGTCAGTAATTATCCAAGGTGAAGGCGTATCATGTGTCGATACCGTTTCAACCGATTCATTAACATTTGAGGTAAATGCGATCGACTTAGAATCTGGAGACCATGAAAGCTCATAAACACTTCCTTTGAGATCTGTGATCTGAATTGCCTCTCCACCTTTCATTGGCAAAATATGAACTTGACTAGAACCACCTGCTCGGTTAGATAGGAACGCCAAATAACTTCCATCCGGCGACCACCGAGGTTGAGAATTACTGCTGCCGCTTAACGTTAACTCTCGAGGTGCGGCGCCATCTTCATATAACCATATAGAAGATCTATACGTATCACGTTCTCTATCTATTTCCGATATAGAACAGGCAATCAAACTACCGTTAGGGCTAATCTGCGGATCTGTTACAGTTCTTAACTCAAACAAGTCATCGGCTTTATAACCGCGTTGCTTTACCATGCTCTCGCTCCTCCATTTTTTATTGGGAAACTAATCTCTACCCTATGATTTATGCGTCTATGCTTGCAACTTAGCAAATTTCAAAGGCTCGCAATGAATACAAATCTTTCTAGATGTGGATTTTATGCTCCCAGCATGTAAAATACATAGCATGATGCCAAAATTAACAGCAAAAGATAGACGTCTACGGCTCAGGAAAATACTTTCAGGGAGCAAATGCATAAACCCCATATCAGTTTTTGATCCTGTATCTGCCCGAATCGCTCGCTCTTTAGATTTCGAAGTAGCCATGCTAGCGGGTTCGGTAACGTCCGCCGTAGTCCTCGGAGCACCGGACATAGTCGTATTAACTCTAAGTGAATTCGTGGAGCAAGCTCGCAGAATAACGAGAGCCGCCGACTTAAGTCTAATAGTAGACGCTGATCATGGATATGGTAATGCGCTTAACGTTATGCGAACTGTGGAAGAGTTGGAACATGCCGATGTTTCAGCTCTAACCATAGAAGACACCTTTCTTCCAAAACCGTTCCAACAAACTGAGAATCAAAAGTTGCTAGGTTTAGAAGCAATGGTTTCGACACTAAGAGCAGCACTAAAAGCTAGAAGCGATCCTTCACTCGTGATTATTGGTCGTACCGCTGCTTTAGGTTTTGAAGGCATAGAAGAAACCTCAAAAAGAGTAAAAGCCTATTCTGAAACTGGGGTAGATGCGATATTTCTGACGAACATTACAAAATGGGAAGAACTTAACACAATAAGAAACTTTACAGACCTCCCAATAATGCTTGGTAGCACTCCTGAAAACATGGATAATCTAGAAAAATTAGCCGAGACGGGAGTCCGTCTCGCTTTGGCGGGGCACACGCCTTTCCAAGCCTCGGTAAAGGTCATTAATGAAGTAATGTCACACCTGAAACAAGGTGGCTCATCTCGTGAGCTACAGGACAAGATAGCGACACCAGACCTTATGGGTATTGCGACTGGTGAAGAACATTACACTTCTTTACAAAAAGATTTCCTAGACTGATATAAGGTCTCTGAACTACACTCCGTAAATATTGAACCTTACATCCGAGCGGCCCAGTCCTTGTCAGCCAAGAGTTAGGGATATATATTGGCAACACGTATGACTTATTCAACTGGTCCTAAAGTAGTAATTGTAGGTGCGGGCGTAGTTGGCGGAGCAGCCGCCCACTACCTAACACTGGCTGGCGCGAAAGTAACAATAGTAGACAAAGACCCAATAGGTATACATGCATCTGGACTGGCCCTTGGTGGACTTGGACCATTGTCAGGAGCAGGCATCCCAGATCCTATAGGTAACCTATCAATAGAAAGCTGGCAACTTCATCTAGATTTAAGCGAGTCGTTAACAGAAGAGTACGATTTCGACTTAGAAAGATCGTTAAATATTATTTTTGACGACCAACAACTGGAAGGAATACGAAGCTTACTTGACTGGCAAAAATCTCAGAACGGCTTCAAGGTCGAATGGCTAGATAAATCAGATGTTCTGGACATTGAACCTCGACTAGTATCGGCGTTCTTGGGAGCTGTAGTAACTGAACCGACTGGAATAATAAACACCTATAAATTCAACAATGCGCTCATATCAGAAGCACAAATTAATGGTGCCGAGCTTGTAGTAGGAGAGGTCAGCAATATCCAATCGAATGGCAGTGCATTGAATGTCTCAATAGAAGGCGGAAGAACGTTGAATTGCGACAGGGTTATAGTTGCAATGGGCCCTTGGTCAAACCAAGCTTCAAAATGGCTTGATTTCAATATTCCAATTACTCCTTTGAAAGGACAAATACTGCGACTTAGATCAGAAGGCCCGCCAATACCTCACATTAGCTGGAGCGGTGCCGACATATACGGCAGTTATGCAGTAACAAAATCTGACGGATTGGTATGGGTAGGAACAACTGAAGAAAACGCTGGATTCGATGACACGCCTTCTTCGATAGGGCGTCAGACAATTTTGAGATCAGTAATAAGCATCCTGCCCCATCTAGCCCAAAGTGAAATCATAAAACATACTGCATGCTTACGACCACTCAGCCCAGATGGACTGCCTATTTTAGGATTCTTACCTGGGAATCCTAAAATAGTGATTGCTAGCGGAGCTGGGAGAAAAGGAATCCTTTTAGGGCCAGTGATGGGGAAATCAGCCGCCGATTTAGTTCTAAACGGATACACTAGTTCAGATATATCTGCTCTAAATCCTGACCGGTTTTGAAATCAATTGCCAAGAATCCTTCGAAAGGGATAATTGCTAAAATCTGATTCATTTTATCTCTAGACGAGATCAAATGAAATTAAGGTTGGATAAGTATCTTGCAGAAAGAACCTTCATATAAACCAAGAGTTTTCTACGGATGGTGGATTGTATTCGCCGGTTTAGCCGGAATGTCCATAAGCGTCGGCTTTGCAAATCACGGTTTAAGTGCTTTCATAATACCAATAGCAGATGAATTCAACGTAGACATCGCAGTCGTAGCAACAATATTGGTCCTAGGAAGAATAGAGACTGCTTTCATAGGCCCTATAGAGGGTTACCTGGTAGACAGGTTTGGCCCAAGAACAATGATGTTCATAGGAGTCCCAATCCTAGGCATAGGCCTTCTGGTAGTCAGTGTAGCTTCTAGCCTCCCTACGTTCATCGCTTCATTTTTGTTAGGGGTGATTCTGGGCACCAGCCTAGGATTTAGCATGCCTATCTCTACAGCAGTTGCAAACTGGTGGCGAAAGAAACGCGGGCGCGCTTTCGGTTTGATGTGGTTGGGATTTAGTGTAGGTGCACTTTTGGTATGGCCAATTAACCATGTGATAGAGGCATATGGATGGCGCTGGGCATTTCGAGTCATGGCAATACTAACCTTTGTAGTCGGATTTCCAGTTTCCGCTGTCATGCGGCATAGACCTGAGGACTATGGAATGGTTCCAGACGGTGAAAGTCCTAAAGAAAATAATGACCTTTCTGTTTCAAGCGAAAACAAAACCGTCAACAACATTCAGGAACAAGAGATCAACTTCACCGTTTGGGAGGCTTTGAAAACTCCTGCCCTTTGGTATTTTACAATGGCGATTTCTGTCAGAGGAGCTGTCACAGGCGCCGTAGCAATCAACCTGTTTCCATTAGTTGAGTCGCTTGGGGGATCATCAAGTCAAGCCGCATTCCTTTTCGTTATACACGCAATATTCAGCGCACCAGGCAGACTTTTCTTCAGTTGGGCTGGTGATTGGTTTAACAAAAGGTATCTTATGACAGTTCTTCTTGGTCTACTCGGCATAGCTGTTTTGACTATGTCGCAAGCAACTTCCATAACATCATTAACTATTCTCTACGCACCATACGCATTAGTCTGGGGAGGCCTGTCGTCCCTTCCACAATCATTCCGTGCAGACTTGTTTGGAAGAGAACATTACGCTTCAATACAGGGAGCGATAGCACCTTTCCGAACGGGATTCACTTTTGCAGCGCCAGTCTTCGCAGCTTGGATGTTTGATCAAACAGGGTCTTATCAAATACCTCTTATGGTATTTGGCATTTTCGCATTCATTGCTATGGGAATGATCTTCATGGCCAGACCTCCTGAAAAACACGTGTCTACTTAGATCGAACTAGATTCAAATAGGTAATTTGTTAACCTATTGGCGCAGAGATTTTCGATTTATCTCTCTTAACTTAAGTAACGGCGACTCACCATGCCCAAAAATCTTTATCAAACTTAAATACTGAGTGTACAGTGCGTCATAAACGTGTTTGTTCTTCGCAATAGGTTTAATCGTAAAAATTGGATCTGGTACCATCGCATCTGAGGCAGCCATTACAGAATCATATACTCCGCTCGCTACTGCACCTAGCAGCGCTGCCCCAAACACACTCGAATTCTGTACTGCTGAAACCTCAATTTCAAAGCCAGTAACATCTGAATATATCTGCAATAACATGCTGTTACTTGTAAGCCCACCACCAGCACGAAGCCCATAAACTGGAATGCCGGCGTCACAAAACGTATCTACAACATACCTGGTCCCAAACGCAGTTGATTCAATCAATGATCTATAAACATCTTCGGGGGTTGTTTGAAGGGTATAACCAATCACAGCACCACTGAGATCGCCAACAACTTCAGGTTTCCTACCTCCGTTGAACCAATCTAAAGCAACCAAACCGTTTGCACCTGGGGATAATTTTTGGGCTTTCTCAGTTAAGTATTCGTGAGATTGATTAACTTGCTCTGTAAACCAATTGAAGGCATCACCCACAGCCACTTGAGGCACTCCATAAAGGAATTGTCCAGGGAAAATAGCATCTCTAGCGACCCCAGCTATTCCCGGTACAACAGCCTCTCTCTCAGAAAGCAAGAAATGTACTGTCGATGTTCCCATCATCATGTACATAACACCATCAGCGGTAATACCTCCGCCTATAGCTCCTGCCGGTCCGTCAATCGTGGGAACAGAAACGCTAATACCCAGCGGCAGTCCCAACCGTTGTGCCCAATAGGGCCTCAAATAACCTGCACTAGTGCCAGGGCTAGCTATAGTTCCTGCCCCCTTGGACAAATAAAAGTCAGCAAGCCCAGGGTCTACGGATTGCAGATACTCTCTAGAAGGCGGACCATCCACTTTGCTGATATACGCTAAATATTCAGCACCGAATGAGTTCCTTTGAAAATTACCAGTGAGTTGCCAAACCAGCCAATCACTTTCCTCTACAATTAAGTCTGCTTCGCGATATATAGTAGGGTCTTCTTTAAGTAACTGCAGGGCTTTCGCAAGCATAAATGCAGGAGAGACCGCACCACCACAACGGTTAATCCACATCTCGCGACGTTCGAGGGCAACTCTGGTTAGTAAGTTGGCTTCAGCTTGCGCCGAATTGTGTTTCCAGAGTTTTGGCCAAGCGTGAGGTTTTAAGTTCTTATTTCCCAAAAAAACTAGGGGCGTACCATCACTTTTTACCGGCAACACCGTACAGCCTGTAGAGTCGATACCGATGCCACCTATCAAGGAAACATCAACTTCTTTGGCAACTTTCCTGACAACAGCGATCATGGAATCCAGCCAGTCCTGTGGGTGTTGCAAAGCCCACTGCGGAGGCAACTCTACGTTACCATATGGTAACTGTCCTTCTATAACTCCATGTTGATACAGCTCAGTGGCACTTGCATGAACAGAACCGTTTTCTGTATCAACAACTTGCGCACGTACCGAAAGAGTACCAAAATCTAAACCTACGACAAGCATGATTTCCTACAATAACTCTTCATAATGACATAATGAAAATTTCAAAGCGTGTAATTTGCTGACCTGAAAAGATGCGGATGACTAGGAAATTCGAGGCCTTAAATGTTCCCAAGGCCTTGCTTTCTCAAATGCCGCGGAGGCCTGTAACACGAGATTTTCTTTCCCAACTTCCGCAACTATTTGTATTCCAACAGGCATCCCATTGCTAGCAAAACCACAAGGGACGCTTGCTGCCGGATTTCCTGACATATTGAAAGGGTAATTATGCCCATACCATCCCGACATGGGATCTATAGATTTTCCATCAATCAAATTAGGTCGATCGGAGCCCTTGAATGCAGTTACAGATACTGCAGGAGTTATCAAGAGATCAACTTTACGGAAGTAATTTCTTACATATGATCGGTGTTTCTCAAGCTCCGCAAGGGCTTGCGCATACTCTATGCCAGTCACTTGGCCTCCCAATTCTATAGCCTCTCTGATATATGGCATCATTTTGGCGCCCCATTCATTAATCAAATGTATGTTATTTGCATAAGAAGCTGGACCTCGCAAACTAACCAGCGTCTTGTGGAGCGACTCTACGTCTATTTCGAATTTGTCATCTAAAACCTCTGCTCCAAGATCGATTAATGACCTGAAACCGTCTTCGCTAATCGCTCGGACTTCAGGATCCACAGGTACAGAACCAAGATTTGGAGTCCACGCTACACGTAATCCTTTAATCCCGTCATCTAAACCAGACAAGAAATCAGGCGGATTGTCCTGTATAGTACCTTGCCTAGCCTCTCGATGCGGGCCAGAGACAACATTAAGAAAAAGAGCCGCATCTCTCACATTCCTGGAAATCGGCCCATCTCTAGAAAAATCGACTGGATTCCAGCTCATCAAGCCCTTTTCTCTCCTTGGCACCCTCCCTTGAGTAGCCATGATTCCAAAGACGCCACAAAATGCACTAGGAATTCTAATGGACCCAGCTCCGTCAGAACCATGGGCAATAGGGTTAAGTCCTGCAGCAACCGAGGCGGCGGCCCCACCACTTGAGGCTCCACTGGTCATCAAAGGGTTCCAAGGGTTATTACAATTAGGTTTGAGATTGTTTTCCGTCACGCCCCCTCCTTCACCAAATTCGGGGGTGTTGGTCTTACCAATAATTATCGCTCCAGCCTCTCGCAATCTCTCCACAAACAAGTCATCTTGATCAGGGACAAAATGTTCATAAGCCAAAGAACCGTTAGTAGTTCGTATTCCCTTAGTAGCTGCCAAATCTTTTATGGAAACTGGTACTCCATGTAGAAGACCTAGTTCCTTTCCTTCCATAACATCAGATTCAGCAGCTGTAGCAGCTTCGACCGCCTGTTCTTCAGCCACAGTCATAAATGCGTTTAGCTCAGGATCTAATGCCGCAATTCTCTCAAGATATAGCTTGGTTACCTCCAAAGCTGATACCTCTTTGCGACCAATCAACTCTCGAATTTTGTAGGCAGGCGTAAATGCCAAATCGCTATGTTGCACAATCATGCTCCCTGAACAAGGTACAGTCTGTTAACTAAGAGCCTTTTTCGCATAAGCTTTCAGCATGTGTATGTGTGACAGCTCGCATTCAATCAAGCCCCCAACAACATCTGACCCATCTATAACAAAGTATTCATCACCAGACGGACCAACCCCACCACCTCCAACCCCAACACTACGAATCATCGGTAAACCAAGATCATTCTTATAAAGAGACCAAGGTCCTCCGCCACCGCTATAGGGAGCAATAATCAACGGAACTTCCATCTCCTCAAAAGCCTCTACAACTGCCTGTACTAATTCGGTTTCGGTGCCTGTCTGTGAAGAATCGTTGGCAGCTAAAACATCCAACTCAATATCTCCAAAACCTTCGGCCTCCAAGTGATCTCGGATTTGTTTAACTACCTTGTCTACGCTGAAACCACGAGGCACTCTTAAATCAAACCTAGCGGCGGCAGTATTGGGCAATGTAAACGGCATGGTTCCTGCGCCCATGAGCCCAGCTCTCAGGCTATTGATATTGAAGCTAGGCCCATAAAAATAGTTGAGGACTGTCTCGTCTTCACCAAGGTCACCTGCTGGAGTTTTAATAGCGGCAACCCCAGGTAAAACTTGATTCCAACTGCCTCCACCCATCGCACTTCGGAAATCAAATGCAGCCTTTTTTTCATCTTCGTCAGGAGGGGTCAAATCATCATAAAAACCTTTAATGGTTATGTCATTACCATTTTTACCAGTTAACGTAGCCAAAGCTTGAACTAATCGCCAAGACGGACTGTCTACAACAGATTTAGTCATTCCATGGGCAGGTGCTCCTTGAGGTCCCCTACCCCATTTTTCGCCGCTACAAATTAAATCCGCATATATCATCCCCTTGAATCCAAGGCTCATAAGAGCACGCCCTTGTCCATCCTGGGAAGCTCCCGGACTGAAGCTAGCTTTAGCTGTAGCCAATCTTGGTCGGTACTCCTCGTACATCTGTGGCCATGTGGGGCTCCCCAAAATCTCATCTCCTTCTATCAAAAACATCACGTTGAAAGGGACCTTACCCTCAACAGCATTCATAGCCTCCAGAGCGTTTAGCCATGCAATATAAGAACCTTTCGAAGGCGCACCCCTGCCAACTAAGACTCTAGAATACGGCCCCATTGAAGTCAGAGCCCCACTCCAAGGTGAGTTGTCCCATTGTTCATGCGGTGCGACTGGTCTAGTATCAAAATTTCCGTATACAACGATGGTATCTTCCGCACCAGCATCGTAATAAGCCCAAACTCCAGGAATATCAGGATCTCCTACAAGCTTCGCCTCGGTACAACCCATCTCCTTGTGTATCTCAACCAATAATTCAGCACATTCCCGTACTCCATTGTTCTCTGTAGATACACTCGGCTGCTGAACAAAGCTTTGTATACGCTGAATATGCCGATCTTTGTTTTCTTCTAAATAAGCCCTTATCTTCTCTAATCCAATACCAACTCGCATTAGACCCTCCTATTCCGACAGCATATTGACAAGTGTCTGCGATTCTATGAGGGTTAGGATATGGAGTCAAACCTAGTTTTATTCTCAAACCTTTGCATAGACATAAAGTAGGATTAAAGACAAGGAGTAGTAGATGCCCAGCATAGAAGACATAATCCTAAATCAAGGTAAATGGACAGGTATCTCAGGAGTTCGCCTCCACCTATCACACACATTCGTAGAGGACGCAGCGCGATTTATGGTACTCGACAACCCTGGTCACGCCTTTATCCTAACCGGGTTCTTTATACCTCTTGGCTGGGATTCACCTACTGCCCCAGGACCTGTAAATAAGTCCTCACTAAACAATACTGTATCGGTTCCTAAATCTCCTATACCTGAAACGGGTTCGGTAGAAAGTGACGGACCTCCTGGCGCTTACTTCTTAGGAAAAGCCCTAACAAAACTTGGCTGGAAAGTCACATATGTTGTCGATCACTACGCGACTTTTACCCTCAAAGGCCAACCAACTGTTGAAGAGGTTATCGAATTTCCAATTACTGACGAGAAAAATAGCGAAGATTTTGCTAAAGAACTGCTAGCAAAACACGATCCAAGCGTACTAGTAGCAGTAGAAAGACCCGGAATGAGTGCGGAAGGAAAATATCAATTCGTAGGTGGCACCGACGTAACTGTTCGCACCGCCAAACTTGACTATCTTTTCCGACATCACAATGCGACTGTAGGCATCGGAGATTGGGGGAATGAAATCGGATTAGCGAATATTTCTGAATTCACAGGACCTAACTTGCCTAGCAAAGCGCCTACAATAACAGGATCAACTCACCCGATAATAGCCGCAGTTTCTAATTGGGGAGCTTATGGTCTTATAGCTGCGATATCCAAAATCACAAATCGTAATTTACTGCCCCATCCCGACATGGAATTCGATCACATTCAAAGGCTTATTGAATGCGGAATGGTAGATGGGCGCGGACGTTCAGAATGGATAGTTGACGGATTTGGCCCAGAAGAAAACCGTCGTGTGCTGGTTGATCTTTGGGATCATCTCTACGCTGCTGGCATCACCAAGCTATAAATTATCGCCGTGTATTAAATAAAGCCGATACTAATGATGTGTGATAGTAGAATACCATGTTAGAATATGCGTACTGGCCACGTGTTATGGATCGAAAACTACTAAAAATCTTACACACCTCAGACGTTCATATAGGAAGTGACACCTATCCAAGAGAAGCACTAGAGGGATTAGAAAAAGTGCTCAGCATGGCTGATTCTCTCTCAGTGGATGCACTTCTAATTGCAGGAGACCTTTTTGACAGGTCAACAGTTCCCAATAAAATCGTAGAGTACGTTTTTACTTCTTTATCGAATCTCAAATGCCCTGTCGTTGTACTTCCTGGCAATCATGACACCCTATTAACATCAGATTCATTTGAACAGGCTACTGGGCAAAATGGAGTTAATATTATAAGAGATCCGGCAGGAGAAATGCTCACGTTCAAAGGGTTGACCCTTTCAGTCTGGGGACGACCAGTTTATGAGCATGTACCAAGCTTTCATCCTATAGGCCAACTTCCGGCAAGGCCAAATAAAGGCTGGTACATAGCTATCGGTCACGGTATAGTTTTGGATTCCTCAAGTTTCGAAGATAGAGGATCTCCGATAAGCCACGAAGAGTTAGCAAAGGCAGACTGTGACTACATTGCTCTAGGCCATACCCACGTATTCAGAGACGTCACAAAGGGAAAAGCTTCCGCATTTTACAGCGGAGCGCCATCGGGCGGTCAAGAAAAAACCGTTGCATTGGTAACTCTAGATCCATCTGACGGAGTAACCACTGAACGGTTACTAGTTTCCTAATCAAACGCCTTCAAGTAATCGACTGTCTTGGCATCTAGTTTCAATATCACCGACGAAACCAGATCAACCGCATAGTCAAAGTCTTGCCGATTAATAATTCCGTTATGACTGTGGAGATACCTTGTTGGAACTGCAATATTGATACTAGGCGCCCCACCTCTAGTTCGCTGCATCTCCGCTCCATCTTCACCATAACCACTCAAAACGTTAAATTGCATAGGGATTTTATTTTCTGCTGCAACTTCTAAAAACAAATCTCTCAATTTCAGATTAGGCAACATAGAATTATCGTGAAGAAAAATTGAAGGGCCGTCTCCCAATTTCTCCTGTGCTTCATCCTTTGTAATTCCCGGGTAATCGCTAGCTACCCCAGATTCCAGACTAATACCTATATCTGGTGCCACTTGGTAACTGCTAGTATGGGCCCCTCTAAGTCCAATCTCTTCCTGAACTGTAGCCACTCCATATACAGTATTCGGGGGCGATTTCTTCTTCAAAGTTCGCATAATCTCAATCACAAGAGCAACTCCTATCCGATCATCCCATGCCTTTGCCAAGTACAAATTTTCATCACTTAAAACCGTAAATTTACTATCTGGGGCAATAGGATCACCTGGCCGGATACCCAATCTAGATTCCGCGTCTTCCTGATCAGTAGCCCCGACATCAATAAACATGTCTTGTCGTTTAAACACCCTTTGTCTAGCTTCTGGCTCCATAACATGAACAGTCTTGATTCCCGTAACTCCCAATATTGGCCCGTTATTTGTTAGGATTTTCCATCTCTGGTTTATCAGAGACTGATCCAGCCACCCACCTATGGTTTGAAACTTTATGAATCCTTCTGGAGTAATAAACTTCACCATCAAGCCCAATTCGTCCATATGTCCAGCTAACATAATACGAGGAGTCTCAGATTTGCCATCCAGTCTTGATATTAACGATCCAATCCCGTCCGTTTTTAATTCATTGCATATCGGCTTTAGTTCTCTTTCTACAATACTTCTTACAGGACCTTCGAATCCGGACGGTCCGTAAGCATTCGTGAGCTCTTCCAAGAGACCTTTAACTCTATCCATTGACTAAACCTCCTTAGTATCCAGACGCAACTGTAAATAGTTTTGAAACTTTTCCTCGAGTTTCTTGTCCGTCAAGAAAGCTCCTCGACGAGCCGTACTTAGAGCCAAGCTGGAGCGCTGTTCAACATCGCCCTGTATAAGACAATAGTGAACTGCCTGGACTACAACAATTACGCCAAGAGGGCTTAAATATTGATTAATAATGTTGGCTATCTGCTGAGTCATACGTTCCTGCACTTGAAGTCGTTTTGCAAACATTTGTACAACTCTAACGAGCTTAGATAATCCAGCCAGTACCCTACCTTCAGGATCTGGTATGTACCCAATATCTACTCTACCTCGGAACGGGACAACATGATGTTCACACATAGAAGTAAACTCAATATTATCAAGAATTATCATCTCCCCAGAACCATCAACCGGATAATCATTCTGTTCAACCTCAAGCGTATCTCCCAAATGTGTTTCAGGCTCTTCGTACAAACCCTCGGTACAGCTAAGCAATCCTGCAGCCCACCGATCAGGAGTTCTGATCAATCCTTCTCTATCAGGGTCTTCTCCCATTAACTCTAGTACTTGGCGCAGGAGGGGTTTTAGCTTTTCAAGCTGCTCTATTCTGGTGATGGTATCGCCCACTTATGCCTCCCAATTCATATCACTTCTTATTTTTAAAATTGACGCCCAGATGATTACCTGAATCTACTCTTATGGTTTCTCCAGTAATTGTCTGACTTCGCAAAAGAGTGACAATCATTTCTGCTATCTCTTCTGAAGATGATTCCATTCCAAGCGGAGTCTTAGAAAGCACGTCTCTAATCCACGACTCTTCAGTGATTCCAGAATGCCTCATAACTGGACCTGGCGCGATTGCATTAACCAAAATTCCACTGCCAGCAAGCTCCAAAGCAAATGCACGGGTCATAAAATCAATTGAGGCTTTTGCAGTCAAATAAGGGAGATAATTGCGATTCGGTGTTTCTCCCGCCGCGGAATCTCCAAACATCACAATGTGTCCTTTAGTACTTCCCGGATTACTCCTCATGTGGTTGGAAGCATATGAAGCAATGAGATAGTTTCCCTTAGCTGAAGACATCGCTTTGTCCCATTCAATCCCATCCAATTCTGTAACCGGGGTCCTCGAAAAATCAGAGGCCAAGTTGATAACGAACCAGAGTCTCCCAAGTTCTACTACAGATTCTGCCATAATTCGTTCAACATCAGCTTCAACACTGATATCTCCTTGCACCAAGTGGATTTTGTTAACCTGTGGCAACAACTCACTTCTCAATGCTGAGGCCTCATCTAAAGATTCCCTATAAGCTATTGCCAAATCGACTCTTTCCTTGGCTAAACGCCGAGCGACTACCGAGCCAAGTCGTTTGGATCCTACGATTAAGGCTGTTTTACCTTGTAAAGAAAGCAAATAAGACTCCCACACTTTTCAATTTCAGGCTATCGCGGAGCCCATTGTACTATAGAGATCTCAATTAAATTAATCGTCTTTAAATCTATGCGCTTTCATAACAAATCACCGTGGCATATTCCTCTATATCCACTCCCTCTCCTTGACTAATCACACCGTAAATTCTTAGGTGTTTGTTGATAGTTAATCAGTGGATTAGTGTAGAATATTACATGCAATTAACGAAATACAATTGCAAATGTGGATCAAGCTGCAACTGCAGCTACTAGAAATCAGTGTTCAGAGCCAACACAAAAGTTTATTGCCTGATAAGAAACGTTCCCTGAAAAAGATGAAGCTAAAAACGTACATACTTCTCGTTCTATCAATCGCCTTGCTAACTATAGCTTGCGGAGGCAACTCTCAAGAACAGCCAATGGCCTCTATCGAGACATCAAACGAACCCTTAGCCCAAACACCTGAAGCTGAAGGCAAGAATGAGAAAAATACAGGCAGTGCGGTCAGGATAAGTCTTAAGCCTGAATCGATTGCGCGCTACAGGATAACTGAACAACTCGCGAGAAGAAATCTACCCAACGATGCTGTCGGCGAAACTAAAGACATTACGGGTGATATATATCTAAAATCTGATGGCTCTGTAGACTCAAAAACTTCTTTAATAACGGTAAATTTAGCTTCTCTAAGAAGCGATGAGGCACGACGAGACAGATACGTGAGAAACAATACATTGCAAACGGAAACGTATCCAACCGCCACCGTTATTCCAAAGGAACTCATCGACTTGCCCTGGCCTCTTCCAAGCAATGAGGAATTCGAATTCAGCATGATAACTGATACTACTATAAGTGCAGTTACTTCAAACATTCTTTGGAAGGTAACTGCGGCACACGAAGGAGATCACCTTTCCGGTAGTGCAAAAACCAACTTCACATTTGACACTTTTAAACTGAATCAGCCTATATTGGCTTTTATACTAAGTATGGAAGACAACATACGGCTAGAGTTGGATTTCCTAGCAGAAGTATCTTAGGTTACTCCCCGTACTTGGGCTTGCGGCGCAGTACAGACCAGGTAGTTCCTCCTAAAATGAACCCCTTTATCTCATCTGAGTACCTTTGATAAGCGAGACCAGTCAGCAGGAAGGTAATTCCTAAAGTAACAAAAGCCACTACTCTATAAACTGGTTCAAGCTGGAATATATCGAATACGTACAGCTTGAATATTGGAATTCCCAAGAGAAGTAACCCAGCAAGACGGACATTCCCGTAGTTCTTTAACATGCCGACAAATATCACCGAAGTTGCGTATCCAGTCCAGAGAATGGTAAGGGTGAAATGCATGGGGCTAGCCAAGTCTAATCCTAATTCCAAAGCCCGACCGTTAAAGAAACGTATGACTTCGGTTGAAGTAGCCCATACTATCAACACGTTGAGCAAAACTAGAACTATCTTAAGAACGTGTAACTGCGTTACACCATTTTCTGGATTCCGCAAATCCAAAGGCACAGATTCCACCGGGTTTTCTCTATAAAGGTAAGCTCCCGCTGCAAGAGCTCCGGACAATAACAGGAAGGCTAGGAAGCTAGGGTTAATGACTGGCGTATAACCTGAGAGTGTGTGCTCAAAAAGAAAAGTGTCCAAAAGTATAAACTTCAAACTTGCAATGACAATCAAAGCAAGACTTGCTCTTTGGACAGTTTTTGATCCAGCCCTATATGCAACGCCAAACATGATTAGTGAATAAGCAGCCCAGAGTACCGTTAGGGATACAGTACCAGCAAAAGCTACCTCACTTCCGAACAAGGTATTGTGATCAAAACAAGAACCAGCTACTTCATAGCAGCTATCGAAATATGTCACTATTTCGGCGCTGAAAGCCCATAACGTTAGGAAATGTGCTCCAACTAGCAGGGCTGGTATTGCTTTAACCTCCCACCCAGTGAGATTTTCTCTTTGCCTTGAATATAGATAAGCGCCCAGATAGAAAGCCGGTACAGCAAAAAGAAAAGTCAGGAACCTGTCATTCAATATAAATCGGAACGTAGAAGAATCTATCGGGGTATCTAGGAATACCAATCTGAAAACCGCGAATCCTAAAACCGCAAACGCGAACGCCCGAGCCTTAGAGTTATCAATAACAAACCCTATCCATATAAGGACTGTTCCATAAGCGGCAAGGGCTACAGTTATCCAGGTACCTGTAAATTGGATCGGTATAGCGACGGTTAAAAATATCAAGCCTATCGCAATTGAAAACAGGGCGACACGATGTGATACGCCAGATCGTCTTAGAGACACAAATCCAAACACACCGTAGAAGGCAGAAAGAGCTAGAGTTATAAGCCCAAACCAATCCTGATAGTCAGCCCAAAGCAGTACAACTGCCTGACCATAGAAAGCCGCAGCATTAGCAAACATTATAACCAGGCTCTCTCTACCAGGTTCCTGCTTCCAAATAATGTGAAAAAGTGTCGTTGCACCTACAAAAACCAAGAATATAAGTAGGATCCCTACAACGGATAGTGCCAACCCATCAGTAGGAGTTTGGTAAACCAATACAGCGCTAACAAAGTAACTACCTGTCAGTCCAGCTAAAGTAAACCAAGGCCAGTTACGCACTGCTGCTATACCAAGTATGCCAACAGCCACAGCAATCGTGTAAGGCCACAACATTATTGCTCTAGTATCAGAAGCACCAGAGTCTATGAGCAAAGGGTTAGCAAATGCGCCGAAAAGACTCAGGGAAGCGATCACTTTAGAGTTGTATCTAAGCGTCAAGAGCCCACCGATAACTACTACCAGAACAAGTAAAATAAATCCGAGCCACTGAGAAGAATCAGATTGCTTAAGGAACATAATCGCGTAAGCAGACACGTATAAGACCGCGATACCACCACCAGTTGCAGCCCTAGCCCATTTCGGGAAAACGTTTCGGGCTAAATCTCCAACCCCTACCAAGGCCAATCCGATTGAAATGGCCAAAATGAACCTACCAGTCTCACCAATCCAGTTTCTCTGAAAAGCCAAGCCCAAAAAGAACCCTATACCTATAACCAAAGATACAGAGCCAATTATTGCGAGCCAATTCATGCCAAGAACTCGTTCCCAGTTTATCGCCTTCTTAATATTGGCTATATAAGGCGCCCTCTGAGACTTAGAGACATCCCGCCTTGGTGGCAACTCTCTGGTACCTTGGGGAACAGAAGTTTCCCCTTCACTAATGTCATCTACTATTTGGGCCGTAGGTGAACCACAAACAGTACAAAATCGGGCGCCCTGACGGAGATTTGCCCCACACTGGGCGCATTTTTCAGCAACGTCTTCGGAAAAACCAACTTCCTGCCGATCGACACTTGCAGGTTGCGACTGTTCGGCAACTTCCTCAACTTTCGAGTCTGACTTACCTTGTTCAATCGCCGCTATCCTCTCTGAGAGTTTTAACAGCTGCTCCCGCGCCTCCCTGAGTTTGGCCTCGGTGTCATCAGCTTTTTCTTCGGAAATCGCCCCATCAACAACCAATGAAGAGCCACAATAGATACAGAATCGGGTTCCTGAATCATTCTTTTTCCCGCATTGCGTGCACTTTATGATTTCTTCACTCATCTAATCCGCCTAACCATATTCACGGGAACATAATAGCATTTGGCTCTTGTCTAGGCATCAACTAACAGGTACACGGCACACATTTTTCCAAGACATCAACGATACGAACGCTGCAAACGCAACAATTATCGAAGCAAGCATAAAAACTCCCTGGAAAGCGGCAAGAAATCCGCCAACTTGCCCCCCATCACCAATAGATAACAACGAACTGGCTATGGAAACTGAACAAACGGATCCAATTGTCTGACTAAATGATAAACCAGCTGAGGCAGATGCATATCTTTCACTAGATGAAATATTTAGAGCATGTGTTATGGAAGCCGTCATAAAGATACCCAAGCCGAATCCTACAAAGCTGATCCTTAACGCAACGTCCAATAAACTCGCATGTGCACCCAAGGCACTCATCCATAATAGAGCAAAGCTAGCCATTATTAAGCCAGCCGTCAAAAGATAGAACGGTTTTATGCGATCGGAAAGTCTACCGCCAATAATAGATGCAACCGACTGGAGAGTGCCCAAGATAGCCATTAAAAAGCCCAGCTGAGCTGACCCCAAATCTAGCGACCCTGATACGTAAAATGGGAAGACAAACCATATGACGAAAATTCCTAGGAATGCCAAGAAGGTTGTCAATACCAAGACAGGGTAATGCCTCGGGCTCAAGGCTGATAATTTGAAAGCAGGTTGCTTAACCGTTAGCTCGACTATAAAGAAAGCAATAAACACAAGGACAGTTATTGCTAAAAGCGACAGATTTAACTCTGTCCCCCAACCGCGTTCTGATCCTATCGACAAAGTAAATACAAAGGCGACAACGCCTACTAACAATAGTGACAAACCTAGCAGATCAAATGACCTT
>CAZBMS010000005.1:0-9591 GCA_964493125.1 uncultured Dehalococcoidia bacterium
ATGTCGCGACCACTTTTGCCAAGTCAAGCGCACTACCTCCTCCCACAGCAACTATTACATCTGCACGCGACTTTCTGCATTCTTTAATAGCTTGGTCAACTAGTGTAGGGGAAGGGAAAGGAACGACCTTATCAAAAAGATGTACAGTAGTTGAACCACAGTACTGAATAATCTTTTCAAGAAGCCCATGCTGACGTAAAAAAGTTTTCCCTGTAACCAAGAAGACGGTAGCACCCTTACCTGCCTGCTCTTCTATTAAAGACCCAAGCAGAGCAAGATTACCTGAACCAAAGTAAATTCTAGTTGGGTTGTACCAAGTAGACTCTAACATACGTTTTTATTTCCAATCAGCAAACGGTATTGACTCCGAATTCTATCCTAAGTGAAGCTTGATTCTTTTGGCGAGCGTGATGTTAATTCCTGGTGTTCGGCTTATTTCGATAGCGGATGCTTTTTTTATCGCTGCAGCTGACCCGAATGATTTGATTAAGCTACGGCGTTTTGTTGGTCCCACACCAGGTATTGAATCCAATGGAGACAATATGGCCTGCTTACTTCTTCGATTCCTGTGGTAGGTTATCGCAAATCGATGTGCCTCGTCCCGAATCCGCTGCACTAAGAATAACGCCTGAGATCCTTTAGGCAATAAGATTGGATCGGGGTCATGAGGCACAAATAACTCCTCATTTTTTTTGGCTAAGCTTGTTACTGGTATATCCTCCTGTAGACCTAGTTCGAGCAATACCTGTAAAGCTGCCGACAAGTGTCCTTTACCTCCGTCAATTATGACAAGATCTGGTTTTCTCCCCCAACTGGCATCGTTTTTACTTGTTTGTTTTTGGGAGTTATAGATACCGGATTTTGTACCTGACATTTTGCTTTTTTGTTGAGAAATTAGCCTTGAAAAACGTCGAGTCAGTATTTCTTTCATCATAGAATAATCGTCGATGCTTTTCGTGGTTTTTATTTGAAATTTCCTGTAGTGGTCATTGATAGGCCTGCCTTTTTCGAAAACTACCATGGACCCAACAGGATTGCTGCCTTGGATATTTGAAATATCGTAGCATTCTATCCGATTTGGTTTGCGACTTAACGTTAATGCCTCAGCGATTTCATCTAATGCTTGCCCCAAATTATTCGTGTCAGATAGCCATTTGAGTGCCCTTTCCTTAAGTTTTTGGTTAGCATTTTCAGCTATCATGCGCACTAAACGTAGTTTCGATCCTTTCT
Source organism: uncultured Dehalococcoidia bacterium (assembly GCA_964493125.1). Classification (GTDB taxonomy): domain Bacteria; phylum Chloroflexota; class Dehalococcoidia; order Lucifugimonadales; family QGNO01; genus QGNO01. The sequence continues at coordinate 1,231 of CAZBMS010000005.1, forward strand.
GAGGATTTGTGACGTGTACCTTGGATCCCTTCTTCTGCTCGAGCCAGTTTCTTATAACTGTTTTACTTTTACCTAGATCATGCTGCAGTACGATTTCTTTTGGTACATACGGAGCTAGGTCGTAAAATTGTTGTATGAAAGCTTCCATAACTATGGAGTCTGGTTTATCGGCAACCCCGTTCATCAAGAAATGGTCTCTGTTTTCCAATTTTCCTTGTCTAAAATAAAAAACCTCAACCCAGGCATCGTCGCCGGCTCGTGCAAACGCAATTGCGTCTTGATTCAACTTGCCATGAGTAATCACCTTCTGTTTTTCACTAACCTGCTCTATAGCTTTGATTTGATCTCTTAGTGCGGCGGCCGTCTCAAATTGGAGTTTCCTTGAGGCTTCTATCATTCTTGTTTTGAGATTTGCAATAACTGGCTTGGTTTTACCTTCCATAAACAATATGACTTGCTGAATTATGTCATGGTAATCCTCTTTGCCGATTGCTCCTATACATGGGGCCGCACATCGTTTGATGTGATATTCAAGGCATGGCCTTGAATCAGTTCCAGTGATTGTTTTTGTACACGATCTGTATAGGAACAGCTTATTTAATAAAGTCATGGTTGTTCTTAAAGAACCTGCACTGCTGAAAGGGCCAAAATACCTAGCGTTGTCAAGTTGAAATCTTCGAGTGAAATAGGGTTGTGGGAACTCCTCACTCAGATCAATCTTTAGGAATGGATAAGTCTTATCATCTTTTAAGTTAGCGTTGTATTTAGGCTTATGTTTTTTTATCAGAGTATTTTCTAACAGTAGCGCTTCCGTTTCAGTGTCCGTTATTGTGTACTCAAAATTTGCAACGGTCTTCGCCAAATGTCCGATCTTGTAAGTTTGATTGGGTGTTGATGTAAAGTATGATCTGAGTCTGCTCCGTAGATTTGTAGCTTTGCCGACGTAGATGACTTTCCCAAATCGATCGTGCATCACGTATACCCCGGTTGATTGCGGAGTTGTTTTTATACGTTCCAGTATTTCAGGCGAGTTAATCATGATTAATGCCTTATTTTAGCACTCTCCTTATTGATGTCACTCTGTCAAAATTGAGGATGCAAATCACACATTAGGATAAAATAATGTTTCCAGTCCTAATCTCTAATAATTGTAGTCATTTGAATGCAAACTCTGGCTAGGATACAATAGATTGATTTCAAAACAAGCGAAGTGTGACAACTGATGAAGGTACCAAAACGGCTTTGGGGCATGGAAGATCAGACATCTATGGGCGCTCAAGCTTTTAGTAGAGCGACCCGAAGTTTGGATGACTTGCTCACAAGTTATGGATACAACTATATAGATACTCCCATTATGGAAGAGACCGAACTCTTTCTTAGGAAGTCCGGTGGAGAACTTGCCAAACGAATGTATACATTCACAGATCCGGGTGGTAGGCAGGTGAGCCTCAGGCCAGAATTCACATCATCTATTGTCAGGGCTTGTCTGGACGGTTTGGGTGGTGAGGTATATCCGATGCGATGGTGGTATGCAGGTCCAGTTTTTAGGTATGAAATGGAGAATGCTAACAAGAGACAATTTACCCAGATAGGGGCCGAATTGTTAGGAGTAGATAACGCCTCATCTGATGCTGAAGTTATGGCTATGGCCGTCGAAGGATTGAGTAAATTGGGAGTTCGGCAGCTTGCTTTGGTAGTCGGCCACATAGGCTTCATATTGGCCTTATTAAAGTCGCAAAATATTTCCGAAAGAGGCAGGATATTTCTTATTAACAATATTTCGGAATTACAGCGTGGTGCTTCAGGGCTTGAAGAGGTTAAGAAGCGAGCGGAGATTTTGGGGCTTTCTGCATCTGATGAAAGGTCAGATATTAGCCCTAAATCGGACTATGAGCCCGATATTGAAACGATGAAACGATACCTCAATGGCACAACCGTTGCTGAAAGGGGTGTTCGTGGCATAGAGGAGATATGGGACAGGTTTATTAGAAAGCAGGAATCAGAGTCTACTTTTGAAAAATTCAATGCAGCAACCGAATTACTTCAGAAAGTGGTGCAGATAAAGGGCAAGAAATCAAATGCTATTAATGCTGTGAAAGGCTTGGGGATACCCAAGGACCCACTAAAAGTCCTGCGCAGATTCGAAGAATCTTTTGAAGCTTTTGAACAATATGAATTGGAAGTAGATGTGGTAATAGACTTTGGTTTGGTCCGAGGCGTAGCCTATTACAGTGACCTGATTTTCGATTTGATGTGGCCTAACACAGAAGGTAAGTCGTTGGGCGGAGGCGGCCGTTATGATGGACTTTCACAAGCCATAGGGGGGCCTGAAAGCATTCCTGCCATAGGATTCGCTTGGTCTTTAGATGATGTGATTTTGGCTGCCAGTGATCAGACTACTACTAGCGAAACGATTAACTCAAAAGCAAATAATTTGCTAATTAGACCTCTAAATGAAGCTGCTTCAGGGTGTGCTTTAAAGGAGGCTAGAAAGCAACGTGATGTTGGGAAAATCGTGTCTTTTGACATGACGGGTATATCTCTGAAAAAAGCCTTGGCTTATGCGCTGTCTCAGGGGATAGATCAGGTACTTACCGTTGATGAAAATGGATTGGTTATCGAAGAAAATGCCAGATAAACAATTAGGAGAAAAAACTGACGAGAACTTGAGGCTGGTAGTACCCAGTGACGGCGAAATGTATGAGTCTACCCTAGGCTTTTTGTCTGATTGTGGGCTAAGGATCAGTAGGGGTAATTCACGACGATATGTCGGTCAGATGACCGGCTTTGACGATATTGTAGTCCTTTTCCAACGCGCGGCTGATATTACCAGTAAGGTTGAGGAAGGAAGTGCGGATATAGGGATAGTTGGGTTAGACAGGTTTGACGAGTACAGCCTGGACGACGGCGATGCATTTATGATTTTGGATAATCTGAACTACAGTTCATGTGATCTTGTAATCGCTGTTCCGGAAGGCTGGATTGACGTCACTGAAATGAACGACTTGGCTGACTTAGCAGTTGATTTTAGGGATAAAGGAAGAGAATTGCGTGTAGCAACTAAATATCCAAAGTTGACTAGCAAATTCTTTTTTGATTTAGGTATTTACTATTTCACTATAGTTCAATCAAGTGGCAGTCTAGAAGCTGCTCCAATTATGGGTTTTGCGGATTTAATTGTGGACATATCCGCTACAGGAACTACACTTAGGGAAAATCAACTTAAGACCCTTTCTGATGGAACGATGTTGAAGTCTCAGGCGTGTCTGATAGGGAACAGGGCTTCTTTGGGTGTTAGCAAGATGAAAATGGACTTAACGCGCCAGATAATCGAAAGAATAAAGACTTACTTAGAATCTAATGGATACTCTACTAATTGCCTTTTACAGATCGAACAAAGTGAATAGTAGGTTTATGGATCGGTGATGTGATGAGAATTATTTGTGGCCTAGAAGATGCCAGTAGCTATATAGCTAATCGTGGTGGGATTGACTCTATTGAGGTACCCGAGTCGATAAAAGAGGGCATTAGGAGAATATTCGGTAGCAACAAATCCCCAATTGATGTAGTTGCTCAAATATTGGAAGAAGTTAAGTTGAGGGGTGACTCAGCTGTGAGGGAGTTTTCCCTTAGAATAGACGGCATTGAACAGAGAAATGTCGAAATATCAGCTAAAGAAATGAAGGTTGCTTATGAATCTTTGACTGAAGGTCTCAAGGATGCCATTAAACTTTCCAGTAAAAGGATTTCCGATTTTACCAAGATGTCACTACCTAAATCTTGGTACGATGAGACATTGGGATTGGGGGAAACCGTAGTTCCTTTAGAACGAGTTGGCATATATGTACCAGGAGGCACAGCTGCTTACCCTTCTACAGTCCTTATGACTGCTGTGACTGCTAAAGCCGCTGGTGTTAGTGAGGTAGTGATGTGTTCCCCTTTGTCGAATGGGGTAGAGTCGCAGGTGACTCTTGCAGCAGCTTATGTAGCAGGCGTTGATAGGCTTTTCAATATTGGAGGAGCTCAAGCCATTGCTGCAATGGCGTACGGAACTGAATCTATCCCGTCTGTGCACAAGATTTGTGGCCCAGGAAATATATTCGTGTCCCTTGCGAAAAAATTACTGTTTGGTTTCGTAGGTATTGATGGAATATTTGGCCCAACAGAAACTATGGTAGTGGCTGATGAAAATGCGGATCCGAGAATATGTGCTGCCGATCTTTTGGCTCAGGCAGAGCATGATATTTTGGCATCTCCGGTCTTGGTAACTAATTCTGAAAAACTTGCCGATCAAGTGAAAGAGGAGTTGCTAACACAACTAGCCTCGCTTGAACGTAGAGATATCGCTAGTGCTGCAATTTCAGGACAGGGGATAGTGTTTATTGTCGATGATCTTGATGAGGCTACCCAAGTTGCTAATTTGTTTGCGCCTGAACACCTTACGTTGATGGTTAATGATCCTTGGCGTATTAAGCCTCAAATACGACATGCGGGGGCTGTGTTTCTTGGGGATGGGTCGGGTGAAGTTTTTGGTGATTACATTGCTGGACCTAGTCACACTATTCCCACCCATGGGACCGCAAGATTTTCTTCTTATCTTGGATCTGATCAGTTTGTGAAAAGATTTCCAGTGATGTTCCTCAATGAATCTGTAGTTAGTTCTCTTATAGATCCAACTGCTATGTTGGCTCGCTCTGAAGGCTTGACTGCCCATGCTAGAGCTGTAGAGTATCGGAAAGAAACAAGGAATACCTCTCGTGGTGGAAAATGAATAACAATCCAGAATTAACTAAGCTACTGCTTCCTCAGGTTAGAGATGCAAAACCGTATGCAGGAGTTGATCCACCAGAGGTTCTTGCTGAGCGTGCCGGTATTTCAAAGGAAAAAATAGTCAAGCTAAACGGTAATGAAAATCTTTACGGACCTTCCCCAAATGTGGCCAAGATTCTTGCAGAATATGGCGCATATCACATTTATCCTGACCCTAGGCAAACCAAGTTGAGGAGAGCCCTGGCTGATTACGCTGATACTGAAGCTTACAGGGTGGTTGCTGGTGTCGGAAGCGACGAGATCATTGATCTTTTATTGCGACTATTTGTTGGTGTTGGGGATGAAGTGATTAGCTTCGCTCCAGGCTTCGAGATGTATACCACGTTTACTGATTTGATTGGTGGTTCCATGGTTTCTATACCTCTAGACGAAACGTTTGATGTCGACTTAGATAAAGTCAAAGAAGTTGTTGATAATGGAAAAACCAAGGTGATATTCCTGACACTTCCAAACAATCCCACCGGTAACCTGTTCAGTGAGGATACGATTAGATCTCTTCTCGACTTAGGTGTGATGGTGGTAGTAGACGAGGCGTACTATGAATTTTCCAAAACTACCGTTATTAACCTAGTGCCAGATTATGCTAATTTGATTGTTCTCAGGACTTTTAGCAAATGGGCTGGGTTAGCTGGTCTCAGATTGGGATACGGAGTTATGGATCCCTATGTGGCTGAAAGAATGTTGGTTATCAAGCCTCCGTACAACATATCAATAGCTGCTGAACTGGCTTTCTATGCTACGATTGAAGATAAAGAGGCCCAATTGTTAAAAGTGGATAAAATAGTCTCGGAAAGAGATAGTTTATTCAACGCTCTTCAGAGCATAACTGGGTTGGTTCCAATACCTTCTCATGCAAATTTCATTTTGTGCCGAACACAGAATGACAATGGGCTACACGTATATGAAGAACTTGCAAAAAGAGGTGTTTTCGTAAGGCACTACAATAACCAGTATCTCAGGGATTATATTAGGGTCAGTGTTGGTCTACCAGAGGATAATGCAATCCTAGTGGAAGCCTTAAAAGAGATACTCTAGGAGAACTTAATAATATGACTTCAGATAGATATGCAGAAGTAAAAAGAGAGACCGGTGAGACAAATATATTGATTGAGCTAGTTATAGATGGGGTAGGGGAGTATTCGATAGATACAGGTGAGCCAATGTTTGATCATATGCTTGCTCAGCTTTCTAAACACGGATTATTGGATATAAAAGTAACCGCTTCCAGCGATAATATGCCTGATGGTCACCATTTGATAGAAGATGTTGCTATAGCTTTGGGACGTGGTTTGCGAAAGGCTATTGATAAAGGGGAGGGTATTAGGCGAATGGGATTCGCCTCAGTCCCTTTGGATGAGGCTTTGGCACAGGTGTCAGTTGATGTTGGTGGTAGGGGCTATAGCGTTGTAGAGACTAAGTTAGAAGGATCTAAGTTGGGGAATATCCCTGGCGAACTCATTAGACACTTTTTTGAAAGCTTTGCCCGTGAGGCGGCGATTAATATTAATGCTCGTATCATTGACGGAGTAGATCCACATCACAAGTCCGAGGCCCTTTTCAAGGCACTTGGACGTTCCTTGAGAGTGGCTCTTGAGTTAGATCCGCGGCTTGGAAAGGGAATACCCAGTACAAAGGGCACAATTTCAGGTTGAATCAGATTCCTGGATGTGTATCAACTCGAAGTTATACTCTTCGATAATCGGGTTTGCTAGAAGCTTATTACACATATCACTGATTTGCTTCTCTGCTGTGAGTTTGTTGTTTTCGTGGGTAGTAATTTCTAGGTATTTTCCTGCTCTTACTTCTTTTACAGACTCAAACCCCAAGCTTTTCAACCCTCGCTCTATAGTGCGACCTTGAGGGTCATTAACGGTAGGTTTCAAAGTAACGTATATTTTTGCTAGGTACATTGTAATTACTTAGCCATGCTGGGAACGTTATTGCAGGGAATACCACGATTTAGTCGCTTAGTTTCTGCGCTGAAAATGTTGCCACTGTAAGCTTCAACAAAACTTGTTATACGATCTTCGTTAACTCCTAGAATTTCATCTGAAATACCCCATGCGGTAAGAACAATAGAGCCCTCTGGGATTTTCTCGTAAGGTCTTGTGACCAACCACTCACTGGAGCCGTTTAATCTAGAATGCAGTTCCTTTAGTTGGCTTTTTTGTGATTCGTCACTAAGGTTGTAGCTAATTACCACGTTCCCGTGCTCCATATTATGGACAATTACTTCGTCTGCTAATTCTTTCGAATCATAGAATCCACATTGAGCTGGAGCTGACCAGTGGTCTCCTGAAGTTGGTGGCAAAGTTGCATAGCTAACGGTTTTCCCATCTACGTGATAGGCCGTGGACATTATGGGTTGTGGCACTCCAATGCCATCAACATAAGAAGCTGCACCGACACCGCTACCAAGATTTCCAATTGGTAAAGATGGCAAGAAAAGTCCTACAATAATTGCGGCTGCAAATATTCCAGACCCTATAAAATATACTAACTTTCGACGGCTTTTCCTTGATTGTTGCTTTACTCTTCGCGCTGCTCTAGCCTCTGATCGTCGTACTGCAGTACGACGCTTTTCGCTGTCTTTCGACACTATCTATTCTCCTGTTAGTTGAGTTGCTTGCCAGTGAGTTTAGTATAGGCTTCACTGTACCGTTCGCTAGTTTTGTTGACTATTTCTTCTGGTAATTCGGGTGATGGGGGTTCGTGGTTCCAGCCGGCTTCATTCAGCCAATCCCTTACAAATTGCTTGTCGTAGTTTGGTTGAGATTGGCCAGGTTGATATGTACTGCTTTCCCAGAATCTACTGGAATCTGGGGTTAAAAGCTCATCGATCAGAATCAATTCGCCATTTAGTAGACCAAATTCCATTTTGGTGTCTGCTATTATTATCCCACGTTCCTTTGCATAGTCGTGTGCGAACTTATATATTGCTAGGCTGGTCTCTTCTAGTTGCTTGGCTAACTTTTCTCCGACCATATTCACCACTTGTTCTATAGGCATATTGGTATCATGCGTATCCTCTGATTTAGTGGTAGGTGTGAAAATTGGATTTGGAAACGCATCGCCTTCCTTTAATCCGGCCGGTGCTGGCTCCCCAAAGATAGTCCCATCGGCTTTGTACTCGTTCCATGACGAACCTGCAAGATATCCCCTTATAATGCATTCGATATCTATACGTTCAGCACGTTTTACTATCATGGATTGTTGCGCTAATTCCTTAGAAATGGATGGAATCGATGGCTTAAAATCGTCGCTTACGGAGTCGGCGAGGGATACGAAATGATTAGCCACTATATGACTGGTTTTTTCGAACCAGAACTCAGATATCTTAGAGAGAATCTTTCCTTTTTCGGGAATGCCGTTAGGAAGGACTACATCAAACGCAGATATTCGATCCGTAACCACCATGAGTAGGTATCCATCTCCTAGATCATAGGTATCTCGTACTTTGCCTCGATGCAACAAGTTATCCAGATTTGTATTTAACGTTACCAATTAATTACCCTCTCTTAATTAATTTAC